>JAPKDN010000344.1 GCA_028822575.1 Alphaproteobacteria bacterium
TACCCGTACCGATGCGGCGCTTGCTAAAGTCACTGAAATTCAGCATGAAATAGCCAAACATCCATATTCAAGGGGGACCCGTTCCATGGGCGATGTGAAACTGACGCCGGCCGATCTGCAAAAGCTCTCCGAATGGGATACGCCGACAATCTGTAACGGCTTGGAGATTCTTAGCGCCGAGTATCGGGTAAAAAGCTTCACCGTCGAGAACATGCGCTGCTTCAATCCAAAGCTGCCACCGATCGTTGGCTACGCCCGAACAGCGATGATCCGCGCGATGGCCCCATCGAAAGATTCGCCCGAGGAAGCCAAGGCGATGCGGGCGCGGTATTACGAGACCATCGCCGCCGATCCGGCGCCGTCGATCAGTGTCATCCAGGATCTGGACTCAACCCCTGGCTTTGGCGCGTTCTGGGGCGAGGTGAACACCTCCATTCACAAGGGGCTTGGATGCCTCGGCGTGGTCACGAATGGCTCGTTCCGCGATATCGACGCCTGCGCGCCAGGCTTTCAGCTTCTCGGCGGCAAGGTCGCGCCGAGCCATGCCTGGGTGCATCTGGTCGCGATCGAATGTGAAGTGGACATCTTCGGGATGACAGTCAATCCTAACGATATCATCCATGCCGATCAGCATGGCGCGGTGGTGGTGCCACACGATTGCGTGAAGAAATTGCCTGGGGCGATCGATCTAATGGGACGGCGCGAGGCGGTGATCCTCGAAGTCGCCAGGGCGCCCGGGTTCAATGTCGAGATCCTGAAAAAAGCCATGGCCGACTCGGCCGAGATCCATTGAGGGCCCGGTGATGAACACCAGCCCCAACAAGAAACGCGTCCTGGTCGTCCAGCAACTGCATCCCGCGGGGATGGCGATGCTGGAGGCGCGGACCGATGTCGAGATCGTGGTCGTCAACTCCCTCGACGAGGATGAGATCGCGGCGGCGGCCAAGGATGTGCACGGCATGACCGTGCGCGGCGCCAAGATCACCAAGAAGATCATGGATCAGGCGCCGGACCTGATGGTCGTCTCACGGCACGGTGTCGGGTATGACGCGGTTGATCTTAACGAGTTGAACAGCCGTGACATTCCGCTCTGCATCGCGATTCATTCAAACATGGTCACGGTGGCGGAGCAGGCGATGTCGTTCCTGCTGACCCTGGCCAAGGAAATACATTTCTATGACCCGATCACCCGCAAGGACGATTGGGCCGAGCGTTATCCGGTGCGCGGCATCGATATCGAGGGCAAGAACCTTCTGATTGTCGGGTTTGGGCGCATCGGCAGCCGGGTCGCCAAGCGGGCCAACGGCTTCGACATGAAGGTCTTCGCCTATGATCCATATATTGACGACGCGGTGATCCGCGCCGGTGGAGCCGAGCCGGTTTCCGACTATAACGCCGTTCTGGGCGATATGGACGCGGTGGCGGTGCATTGCATGAAGACCGCCGAGACCACCAACATGTTCAGCGATGCCCAGTTCAAGGCGATGAAAACCTCGGCGATCATCGTCAATTGCGCGCGCGGCGGCATCATCGACGAGGCGGCGCTTTATACTGCGCTCACAACCGGTGAGATTCGTTCCGCCGGCCTCGACGTGCTGCTCGAAGAGCCGTCACCGGCGGATCATCCACTGTTTACGATCTCGCCTGAGAAACTGATCCTCAGCCCGCATATCGCCGGTGTCACGGTGGAGTCCATGGAGCGCATGGCCACCCAAACCGTCGACAATGTTCTGCGGGTGTTCGACGGTCGGCCCGACCCAGAATGCGTGGTTAACCGCCAGGTTTTTAAAGCCTAACATCAAACAAAATTTCACCCGGGAGTAACCCCATGAAAAACCGTCTTCGCGAGACTTGGGCCGCCGGCAAGCCGGCCCTCAATGGCTGGCTCGGTATTCCCAGCACGTTTTCCGCCGAGATCATGTCCAAGCAGGATTTCGACTCCATCACCATCGACCTTCAGCATGGCCTCACCGACTATTCCATCGCCGTACCGATGATGCAGGCGATGAGCGCCGGCGACGCTACCATGATTTGCCGGGTTCCCTGGCTCGAGGCTGGCATAATCATGAAGCTTTTGGACGCCGGTGCCCTTGGGATCATCTGCCCAATGATCAACACCCGCGCCGAAGCAGAGGCCTTCGTTGGCGCCTGCCGTTATGCGCCGGACGGCTATCGAAGCTCCGGCCCGGTACGCGCCGGCATCATCTATCCGGACTATCACAACCAGGCGAACAGCCAGATCGTCTCGATGGCGATGATCGAGACCGAGCAGGCGGTGGAGAACGTCGAGGAGATCTGCGCGACTCCCGGCCTTACCGGCATCTATGTCGGACCCAGCGATCTGGCGATCTCCATGGGCGAAGGCCCTGGCCTCGACCGCCCGGCGGGCAAGGTCTACGACGCGATCCAGCACGTGCTGAAAACCGCCAAGAAGGCCGGTATCCGTACCGGACTGCATTGCATGGCGCCGTCCTACATCAAGCAGATGTACGATTGCGGTTTTGAATTCGCCTCGCTTTCCAACGACGTCCGTCTGCTGACACAGATCGTGTCAGGTCAGGTTGCCGAAGTTCGAGCATAAAACAGCAGAGAGAAGCCGCATGTCCTCCGTCCGTCACGATAGCAATGGCTCGGTCTATGTTCAGGTCGAGCCGTTAAAGGCCTTGGTTTCCGAAACCTTTACTCGAAATGGGTGTTCTAGGACCGAGAGCGACCGGATCGCCACCCGGCTGTCTGGCGCTAATCTGCGGGGGCATGACAGTCATGGCGTAATCCGGGTGCCGCGCTATGCCAACTGGCTGAACGACGGGGTGCAGGTCGCGGATGTTACCGTCGATGTGACCCTCGATAACGAGATGCTAGCGGTCATCGACGGCAAGTTTGGCTTTGGCCAGACTGTCGGCGAGCAGACGGTGGACATCGGCATCCAGAAGGCCGGCAAGCATGGCGTGGCGATCACCGCGTTGCAGAACGCCGGCCATCTTGGGCGGATTGGTGACTGGGCAGAACGCGCGGCGGCAGAGGGTCTGGTCTCGATCCATATGGTCAATGTGCGCGGCAGTCTGATCGTTGCGCCGTTTGGTGGCATTGATCGGCGGATGAGCACCTCACCCTTTTGTGCCGGCATACCAATGAACAATGGCGAAGATCCGATCATCCTCGACATGGCGACCTCAGTGGTTGCTGAAGGCAAGGCCCTGGTAGCACTCAAGGGCGGCAAACCGCTGCCCGGGGATTCTATCATCACCGAAGGCGGCGTGGTAACCGGTGACCCAAGGCCGCTTTACGGCGATGTTCCTCAGGGCGATTTTCCAGATCCCAGCAAGGGGCCCGGTGCGCTTCGGGCGTTCGGCGACCACAAGGGCTCTGGGCTCAACTTCCTGATGGAGATGATGGCGGGTGCGCTTACCGGATCCGGTTGCGCCGGCGCGCTTAACGAGCCAAAACGTCGGTTCTGTAACGGGATGTTCTCGATCTACCTCTCGCCAGACGCCTTTGGTCACTCCGATGACAGTTTCGTGTCAGAAGTGCGTTCTTATGTCGAATTCCTGAAAAGCTCACGCCCGACCGAACCGGGCGGCGAGGTTCTCATTCCTGGCGAGAAGGAAAAACAGGTGATGGCGGAAAGATTGGTCTCCGGCCTGCCACTTGCGCCCGAAGCTTGGTCGGACATTGTCGATACCGCCCGAAACGCCAGCATGCATGAAAGCGAGATCGAGGTAATTCTTGGCGGTAAGCCGTAGCCTTCAGAGCGAGGCGCATATACGGCGCTCTTAGGCCGTCCCCAACTTGCACGAGGTGTGCCTGCTACCCGCGTGGGCAGGGTTACTAATAGATTATCACAACGGATCGGAGGTCTCGTCATTGCCGCGAAGGAATATTCGTATTCCAAGGCTTGCGAGCACACTTTCCGCGTTTCTTTGGCGCTGAGCCGGTGAAAAGCCTTTCCATCTTGATCACGATTACCAGTGGCAGGAGAATTTGCCACCGTAGCGACCGCAACGCGGGCAAAGCCGTAACCCATCGTGCGCTTTATCGCGCAAGAAAAAATTACATATACACAAGATCAATATTCAAAATCGCAGCGAAAATTCATTCATGAATTTGATCCATGAAGATCAAACGTCCGACAGAACGATGCGGACGGGTTGATGCCCCCTCCTCGGGAAACGGATAGGCCGCGCTGTCGGACAGGCCCCAAAATGACACCATCAGCAGCGCCAGTGGCCGCTATGACCTAGCCAGGCAAAGTCGTGTCCTAGGTGTCAAGCGCCAAATGACCGATTTGGTGTTGGTCGATCTATATTCCAAGAGAAAATCGCCGGTCGATCGCTTCCCGAAAAACGCGGGTCGCAGCGGAAATTTAGGACCAATACTATCATCGAGCAGCAAAAGCAGACGCATGACATTTCTCCACGGGCTGATACCGCTAA
>JAPKDN010000345.1 GCA_028822575.1 Alphaproteobacteria bacterium
GTTTTAGTCCCCCATCAACAACCTAACGATGGAAGGCCTCAGTTCGCGAGGCCTTCCATGGTTCGAATTAACAACTCCCGGGGGTCAAAAATTCTTGGGCGTCAATCGTCGCGGTGGGTTCTCTCCAGCCTCTCGTGGCGTTCTTGAGCCTCAAGGCTCAAGGTCGCGATTGGGCGCGCGATTAACCGCCGTAAGCCGATAGGCTCATCCGTCTCCTCACAAAAGCCAAAGCTGCCATCCTCTATCCGTCCTAATGCCTCGTCAATCTTATTGATCAATTTGCGCTCGCGGTCCCGCGTCCGCAATTCCAGTTGGTGATCCGTCTCCAGTGAAGCACGATCCGCCATGTCGGGTTGTTGCAAGTTCCCCTGAGTCAGGTTTTGCAAGGTTTCACCAGCATCGACCAAAAGCTCGGCTTTCCAGTCAAGCAATTTTTGGCGAAAAAATACCAACTGCGAGGAGTTCATAAACTCCTCGTCTCCCGACGGCTCGTAATCCGGCGAAAGCGTCGTCTGCATTTCCATCCTCCAAACAACCGCGCCGCTATCACACCCGATAACTGGACTCAAAAAGCGAGCGGAGTATATGGATCGGTTAAGGAGGCCGCAACACCCAGATTAACCAATTTCAAATTCATGGAGAGGAACTAAATATCTAATAATAATACAATTTTTATTTTACGTTGTATCAAATTTTGCCAATTCAACCCTGGCGCGAAGTTCAATATCATCCAACACGTCACCAAGCGCGGGGTCAACAAAGTTCTCACGTGTTTCCTGAGCGGCGCGGGCGAGATCGACAAGTTGAGATCTTGGAATCGCGCCAAGCAACAATCCAGCGCGAATCCCCTCGAGGCGCTCGAGCATCATTTCGGCGCGTTGACGCGCTTTGGCATTGCCACCGCCGCCTTGATCATCGACTTCCTGGACTGCAAGCAACGAGTCGACCGGCGCCGCCGCAGCGGGTCCGGACACCGTTGCGGCTTCGGAATTCGTACTCAAAAGCCGTCCAAATTCTCCGCTGGTCCCCTTGGAATCACCGGATCGTTTGACGTTAGAAACGCCCACGCGCCTGGTCGGATCAACTTTCATGTAAAACCGTCTCGGCAAAATTTACAAAGTTCTTATATCACGAACGCAAGGTATCGATAACCGTTTCGAGCGCTAAAGATGCAAGCCTTGATCCAAGGCCTCGGCAAAATTTACCGCCTTGAAAAGCCAGACACGCCCCGTTAACCGAGTTTAGGCCGTCAATCCGTTGTTTTCCGCGCCTCGGTGGCTAGGGAACCTGGCACGGAATTCGCTTTACCATATCCAAACATCGCTCCGCTCGATGGAACAAATGACGGAACGGAAAATTGTTATGCCCGATACACCAAAGAAAATAAGCCGAATGGGTCGAAAATTGCTCCAATCGGCCGTTATTCTAGGGTTTTCCATGCTTCCCACCTTCTCCGACGCCAGCGCCCAAACCAGGATCAAGGATATCGTTGATTTCGAGGGTGTACGAGAAAACATGTTGATCGGGTATGGCCTCGTGGTCGGCTTGAACGGAACCGGCGATACGCTCACCACCTCAATTTTCACCAGAGAGAGTCTCGTCGGCATGCTGGAGCGCCTTGGCGTCAACGCCAGAGACGATTCCCTGCGCACCGACAACGTCGCAGCGGTCATGGTTACCGCCACGCTCCCGCCCTTCTCGCAACAAGGTACGCGAATCGACGTTTCGATCAGCGCCATCGGCGACTCCGAAAGTCTTTTGGGAGGCACCTTGTTAGTAACTCCCCTGGTCGGCGCCGACGGGGAAGTCTATGCGGTAGCCCAGGGCCCTATCGCCGTGGGCGGCTTTACCGCCGGAGGTGATGGCGCCACGATCAGCCGGGGCGTTCCAACTAATGGTCGGATCGCGAGCGGCGCTATTATTGAGCGCGAGATTGGGTTTGACCTACAAGGTATGGACTCGGTTACGATCTCTTTGCGTAACCCTGATTTCACAACCGCTCGGCGCGTCGCTCAGGCGATCAACGCCTTCATAGGCGGCCCAATCGCCCAGCCACGTGACCCCGCTACAGTTCGGATGCTGGTCCCAGATCCCTATCGCGGTCGGACGGTCGCCTTGATCACCGACATCGAACAACTCCGTGTGACACCAGACATATCCGCCAAGGTCGTGGTCGACGAGCAAACCGGGATTATAGTGATGGGCGAGAACGTCCGGATCAGCACTGTCGCCATCGCTCAAGGCAACCTGACCATCCGGATCACCGAGACACCGCAGGTCTCTCAGCCGCAGCCTTTCGCAGAAACCGCCGAGACCATAACCGTCCCCCGGACGCAGATCGAGATCGACGAGGACGAGGACAAGCGGCTCGCCATCGTGACACAGGGCGTGACCCTGCAGGAATTGGTCGATGGACTGAACGCCTTGGGCATCGGCCCTCGCGACATGATTTCAATTCTTCAGGCCATCAAGGCAGCCGGCGCGCTGCAGGCCGAAATCGAACTTCTCTAAAGGAGGCGGAACAATGGATACCGGAATGTCATCCCTAGATATTCGCAGCGCCACGCAGAACGCATTCGACCAGCGCCCCAGCGTGCGAAACGCCAAGGAAGTGTTTGACCAAAATCTTGAGGGTATCAAAAAAGTTGCAGAACAGTTCGAATCGGTTTTTCTTTCGCAAATGTTTGGTCACATGTTCAAGGGCATCAAGTCAGACGGCCTGATGGGCGGCGGCAACGGTGAGTCAATCTTCCGCGACATGCTTGTCCAGGAATACGGCAATCAAGTTTCAAAAGCCGGAGGCATTGGCCTCTCGGAATCGATCGAGCGACAGCTCTTGGCTCTGCAGGAGGGTAAGTAACATGGACGCTAGGCAAATCGTTCTCTGTTTCGCGGAGAGCATGAACGGACTGATGCAACTCCTGCTTCAGGAGAATGCCATAATAAAATCTCGCAAATACAAAGAACTCGCGTCATTACAGTCGAAGAAAACCCAGTTTTCCAAGGGGTATGCAGGGGCTCAGCAATTGGTCGAAAACGATCCCAGCGTCCTCGACATCTTAACACCAGAGGAGCGCACGGACCTACGTAAACTCTACAAATCGTTTCGAGATGTTTTAGCTGAAAACATGCTGTCCCTGCGGGGTGCCCATGACGCAACCGATAGGGTCGTAAAGTTGATCATCGACGCGGTCAAGGAACAGCGCGGCGTGAAAACCGCGCCCTCAGCATTCGGGCGCCGGGCCAATGGGTACGCCGCCTACAGCTCCCCCGCATCAGCTTCGATAGCGCTTTATACGGAAAGTTGACCACCGTGTCCCATCGCCACCAGCACGTCGGCCGCTTAATCCGACGCCTTGTGATTTATTTGGTAACCGCGTCGACGCGGGCATCATCGGGAGCCAATTCACGCAGCCGCGTTCTGACCCGTTCAACGGCATCCGCGTCACCGACCCGCTGGTAGGCTTGAAGCATTGATAAATGAACTTCGATGTTCTCGGGGTCAAGTCCCAGGGCTTTTTCCCCCACGTCGGCGGCTGCAGTTGGCTCTCCATCTCCAGCTAACATTACTGAATACAATGCCAAAAGCAGGGCATCATTCGGGGCGGCCTCAAGGGCTACCTTAAATTCATGACGCGCCTCATCGCCGCGACCTTGACGCGCAAAGGCGTCACCTAGTTTGCCTCGATAGCTTGGATTATCAGGAGAAAGATCCAGCGCGGCTCGGAAACAGCGCTCGGCGATCGGGAAGTCCTCTAGATCAATAAAAACCGATCCAAGTTGGGCCAAAGCGTCATGATTGTTATTATCTGCCTGAACCGACTGTTCGAGATAGTTTATCGCACCCTCGAAATCACCGGTCTCCCAAGCTAAAGTTCCGCGCCATGACAGAAACAATGAATTTTCGCCATCCAAGGCGAGCGCCTCATCCAACGCCTCCAGGGATTGCAGTCGCTTACCGAGACCTCGCAAACCCAGCGCTAGGAAAAACTGAGCCTCCCCGCAATCCTCATCAAATTCCGCCGCAACCCGGAATGTGTCGACCGCCTCTTCGAGATCACCCGCACTTAATTGCAATGCCCCAACATGGGTCAAAACCCGCGAATTTTCCGGCTCGATTTCCAAGGCGGCATCGTAGAAGTCCCGGGCCGCTTCCGACTCTCCACACTGCATGCAAAGAACACCGGCGAGATCCAACGTTTTCACATGACGCGGATCCAAATCAAGGATAGTCAAATAGGCGTCTCGCGCCTGCCCCACATCACCGGCGTCATGGTGATGCAACCCAGCTATCAGGAGGTCGTGAATAGTCTCTGATACTTCCTTGCTCATCGCACTTCTGCTCCGCGACAGTTTCCAGAGTCCAACCGATCCTAGAAACTACCACATATCACGCCGATTCATAACCGCTTTGAGAGTTTTGCGGTATTTCC
>JAPKDN010000346.1 GCA_028822575.1 Alphaproteobacteria bacterium
ATGGCGATTTCGGCAACATCTACGCGGCGGGAACCTTGAGCAGCGGCCTATTGCTGATCTGGGTTGGCAAGGTGATCGACCAGGTGGATCTCAGACTCTACGCGATATTGCTGTGTGTGGGCATGAGCGCGGCCTGTCTAATGATGTCGTTCACCCAGAACTGGGTGATGCTGGCGGTTGCGATCTTCATGCTCAGATTCGCCGGCCAGGGATTGATGAGCCAGGCGGCGACCGTGACTATGGCCCGGTATTTTGACGAATTTACACGGGGACGGGCGGTTAGCCTGGCGGCGCTTGGCTTTCCAAGCGGACAGGCAATTTTTCCGGCGATGTCGGTGGTGGTTCTGGCGCATTTCCAATGGCGTGATGTCTGGCTGACCAGTGCGGTATTAATCTTGTTTGCTGTACCGCCGCTGGCGCTTTGGTTGCTCAAGGGCCACGACGCCCGGCACAAGGCGTTTTTGAAGCGGGCTGGGGTTTTGCGGGGCCGTGTAAGCGACGCCGCACGCCGGCAATGGACCCGGGGACAGGTGCTGCATGATCCACGCTTCTTCCTGGCGATGACGGCGATGATGTCCTCGGCCTTCATCATCACCGGTCTCAACTTGCACCAGGTCCATCTGGTCGAGAGCAAGGGATGGGAGCTGTCAATCTACGCGTCGTCGTTCTTCCTATACGCGATATGTCAAGTCGGCATGGCGATGGGCACTGGGATGTTGGTCGACCGGTTTGGCGCGGTTTCTTTGATGCCGTTCTATCTGCTGCCGTTGGTTTGCGCGACCTATGTCATCGCTTTGTTCGACTCTCAGTACTCGATCTTTGCCTTCATGATCCTGGCGGGAACCTCGGGAGGCGCCGGCGCGACTATTGTTTCCACGGTCTGGGCCGAGCTTTACGGCGTGCTGCATCTTGGATCGATCCGGGCCATGGTCGCAGGCATTCAGGTGATCTCCAGCGCGCTTGGCCCGGCGGTGTTTGGTTGGCTAATCGACGGTGGTATCAGCATCGAGGTGATCTCGGCGGCTTGTGGCGTATATGCATTCGGCGGATGCATTATGTTGGCGGTGCTTTTCAGGCCGCGGATGATGATGTTTTGGCGTGCTTGAGCTAGTTCAGGCGACGGGGCCCGCGTCCCGAATCAGCCTAGGTCGCGTCCCGAAAATATTCCGCCATAGCCGACACGGTCGTGGCGATATCCACCTCCTTGATGTCACGGTGCAACACCAGCCGAAAGGTCGGGGCGCGGCCTCCGATCTTGATCCCGCGTGACTCCATGTGGGCTTGCAGACTCAGACGATGGGCGCCGTCGACCTGGATGAACACCATGTTGGTGTTGGCGCCCTGGGGCTCCGTGGTGATCTCCGGAATCTGCGCCAGCTCTGAGGCCAGACGGGCCGCTAACCGGTGATCCTCGGCCAGCCTGTCGACCTGCTCGCGCACCGCCACTAGACCACAAGCCGCCAGGATCCCCGCCTGACGCAAACCGCCACCCAGCATCTTGCGGGCCCGGCGGGCTTCCTTGATGAAATCCGCACCGCCGACCAGGACGGAGCCGACGGGCGCGCCGAGACCTTTGGACAGGCACAGGGAGACGGTATCGAATCCCTTGGTCAGATCCTTGGCAGAACAGCCATGGGCAATCGCCGCGTTCATTAGCCTGGCACCATCTAGATGGCAGGCTAGGCCATTGGACTTAGCCATGGCGGTGGCCTGGCCCATGTATTCCGGCGACAGAGCCTTGCCGTTATGGGTGTTCTCGAAACAGACCAGTTTGGTGCGCGGGTAATGCATGTCTTCGACTTTGATTCGCGCTTCCATGACCGCGAGATCGACTGAGCCATCATCTAGCACTGGCATCGTTTGTGGAATGATTCCGCCCAGCGCGGCAGTGCCCACGGCCTCCGACTTATAGACGTGATAGTCCTCGCCGATGATGTATTCCTCGCCGCGCCCGCAATGGGTCAATACGGCGGTGAAATTCGATTGGGTGCCCGAGGTCACGTACATGCCGGCCTCGGAGCCCAGCATGTCGGCGACCGTCTCTTCGAGCTCGATGATTGTCGGGTCCCCACCATAGACGTCGTCGCCAAGCTCGGCGATGGCCATTGCCTCGTACATGTGGGGGGAAGGCTTGGTGACCGTGTCGCTACGCAGGTCGATCATGTCAGGTCCCTTGAAGGAGCGGTGCTGGTGCGTGCCGGTGATTGTGATCGGAGGGGGGGCAGCGGTCAATTGGCGCGATGTGCCGGGTACTAGCCAAAAAACGTCCCGCCATTCATGTGGATCGTCTGACCAGTGATATAACCGCCGGTCGGTCCGACCAGATGGCGGACCATGGCCGCTATCTCGTCGACGGTGCCGACCCTACCAACCGGGATGTCTTTGGCCGACATGTTGGTTGGTTTTGCCCCAGCTGCCGCGCCACGCACCGTGTCGACGGCGCCCGGCGCCACGCAATTGCAAGTTATGCCGTGCGGCGCCAGCTCGCGCGATAAGGCCCGGATCAATCCCTCAAGGCCAGCCTTGGAGGCCGAGACATGACAGCGATTGAGCGTACCGGCCCGGTGCGAGACGCCCGATAGCGCTACGATCGATCCGCCGCCGCGTTCAACCATCAGCGGCGCGGTGGCGCGGGCCAGGATGAAGGCCCCATCAAGCGCCACCGATAGAATTTCGCGCCACTCGGTGAAACTCATCTCAAGAAATGGCGTCTGACGTCTGAGGCCGGCGTTGCTGACGACGATGTCGACACCACCCAGGTCGGCCTTGACCTGATCGAGCATGGCCTGGACCGCGCCTGGATCGGAGACATCGGCGATACAGCCCATCGCCGTGCCGCCGGCATCGCGCACGGCTTGAACGGTCTCGTCGACCGCGGCCTGGTTGGCCCGGCCGTTGACCACGATTGCCGCGCCGTCCCGCGCGAGCATCAGTGCGATCCCCCGCCCAATATTCTGTCCAGCCCCCGTGACGAGGGCGATCTTTCCGTTCAAGGGAGCATCGATCATTAGGGGACTCCGAGTATAGATCACGGGATTGTAGCGATCGATCGTTGATCGACAAGGCTGTTTGCTGTTCTAAATTACCCGACGCCATTTTTGGCGATGGGTGAACCTCCCAAGGCGTCTTTTTCCGTCGTCTTGGGGAAGGCCGAGCCTTGTAGGCCATGGCGAAAAAGCTCTGTCTTTCAGAGGGACGATGTCTCGTGGTGCGGTTTGTATTTACCAGATAGTCATGGGTACCAAATTTTTGACACATCTTTAAAGGGGCCGTTCCATGCAAATGACACAAGCCCCCTCAGACCTCCACATCGCCCTTGAACAACCGTTGGGCGATCGTCCGGCGCAGGATCTCATTCGTCCCATCCGCCACATTCACCGCCCTTAATGAATGCCAGGCCTCGACGAGGTGTTTTTCGTTGGTGAAGCCCATGGCGCCGTGTGCCTGCATGGCGCGGTCGACAGCACGGACGCCGATCTCGGTTGAATAGGCCTTGGTCATCGACAACTCCTTGACTGCGGGCGCGCCCTGATCGAGCAAGCCGGCCGCGTTCAGGCCCATTAGATGCGCTGCGTGCAATTCTATCGCCGATTCCGCCAGGGGGAAGCTGACGCCCTGTATATAGCGAGATCGACTTACCGAAGGCCTCGCGGGTCTTGGCGTGTTACAACGCCCAGCGGCCATAGCCGACCGCGCGGGCCGAGTTATAGATCCGACCGATGGAGACCCCATAGATCGCGGTTGCGAACCCCTGATGCAGGCCGCCGACAAGCTGCCAAGGCTCGACCTTGGCGTCTTCAAAACGCAATTCGGCCTCGTCTCCGCCGAGACTGCCAAACATCTTTATGATGCGCTCGATATGGAAACCTGGGCTGCTGGACGGCACCAAAAAAGCGCTGATGCCGCTCCCCTCACTTGCCTCGGTGCGAGCGAAGACGATGCAGAAACCCGCGACCGGCGCGTTCGACGTCCAGATCTTGCGCCCGCTGGTCCGCCAGCCATCGCCATCGCCAATAGCCTCGGTGTTCAGCTTCGAGGCGTCGGAGCCGGCGCCGGGCTCGGACAATCCAAAGCACATGGATTGCTCACCCGCCATCATCGGACCCAGGATCTCGTTCTGGGCGCGCGGTGTCACCCGCTCCAACACCTGACTTGGCCCAAAGGCCCAATGGCTAATCGCATAGAGCATCAACCAGTTCGCTGGCCCGCAGGTGCGGAACAACTCCTCCCAACAGACGTAGTAGGCAAGCATCCCAAACCCGGCGCCACCCAGGCCTTCGGGCACGCTCATCGAATAGAACCCAGCTTTGGCCGAGGCCATCCGTACCTCCCCCACCAGCGCCAGAACCTCGTCGCAGATCCGACCATCCTTGCGGAATAGCTTGCGTGGATTCTCGAACATCTCTCGGTGCGCGGC
>JAPKDN010000347.1 GCA_028822575.1 Alphaproteobacteria bacterium
AATGCATGAGAATATACTTTTTTCCAGCAAATAAATATCAGAATAGGGTAAATATTGACAGTTGTTAAAGTGGGTGAAGATCATCGGGGAACTCCGAAACAGGTGTCACTCCGCTAAATAGAAGATAATCATGCGCGCGCGTGCATGCGACGTAAAGCAGGTGACATTCAGTCTCATAAACCTCCAGAAGGTCGTTTTCATCGTCAACAGACCCCACACGCTCTTGCAGAGGAACAACTTCATCATCACAAGCCATGACTACTACCGCACGATATTCAAGCGCTTTGGCCAAGTACATGGTGCTGATAGAGACGTGACCGCTGGTCGCTTCATAAGTCGAGGCGACTTCACTGAGATCGATCGCTATCGACGGGAATGCGCGCCCAAGTGCCGAGAACCTTCCTCCTGTTAGTCTGGGATGTATCATCCTTGACGTTCAAATTTCACAAGAGAGTGGAATACAGCCACAGCAGCTCAACCAAAATCCATTTTCCCTACCCCTGATACTTTTTGACATGGCTTGAAAAATCGGTTGGCTATTCAAGCCATGAAGACGGAGGCCGCCGAGTTCACCGAAGATCCGACCAGAAATGATGCTCCATTGGCCGCTGTCCGATATCGGAAACTCGGAGAACTAATCATGAGTGATAGATATGATCTGGACGGACAAGTAGCTGTCATTAGCGGCGCGGGGCGGGGTATTGGGCGGGCCATAGCAACCGCCTATGGACGATTCGGCATGCGGATAGTCTGCGCAGCGCGGAATAAAGAACAAATCGAGGAAACGGCAGCAACTATCAAGCTTGCCGGAGGCGTAGCCCTCGCCCAGGTCTGCGACGTGACGGAGACGGACCAAGTCGACGCGCTTTTCGCCACCGCGTCACAAACCTTTGGCGGCGTCGATCTCGTCCTCGTGAACGCGGGCACGGCGGGCGACGGTGGCACTATCGAGACGAGCGATATGGACGATTGGCGCCGCACCCTAGAGTTGAACCTGTTCGCCGCCTATGCCCAAAGCCGCGCGGCAATTCCATATCTCCGGGCCCGCGGCGGCGGCAAGATTCTTTTCATGGGTTCTGGCGTTGGTCGAAACGCGATGCCGGGAACCAGTTCCTATGCGTGCAGCAAGGCTGGTGTCGCGATGTTGTGCCGGGTACTCGCTCGTGAATTGCGGGAAGACAGTATTGCCGTGAACGAGATCATTCCCGGTCCGGTCCGCACCGAAATGACGGGCGTACCGGAAGAATGGGAAGTCGATGACGCGAAAGGATCCTCGATCCTTAGCGTTCCAGGAGAATGGATCAAAAATCCACCGGAAGTGGCGCCGTTGGCGTTATTTCTCGCCAGCTTGCCCAATTATGGACCGTCCGGACAATCGTACAGCCTGACAGGCCGAGATCTTGGTCGAATTTAGACTGTGAACGTTTAGGGAGATGGGGAAGTTCTAACCTCCTTCTGCTAGAAACAGCCGTATTTAGGCAACTGGGACCAACTGGCCGCCCTTTGGCTTGACCACGAATATCTACGACCGCAAGATTGCCAGAGAGACTTCCAAAGTGATATCGCCGTTCAGCAAATTGGACCGCACAATGCATGATCTCCTGATACGTGGCGCCACGGTCGTGGACGGGACGGGCGCCAAGCTGTTGACCGCCGACGTGGCGGTCAACGATGGTCTAATTACCGAGGTCGGCCGAATTACGAGCAACGCGGACCGGACCATTGCGGCCGACGGAGCCCATTTTCTGCCCGGTTTCGTCGACATTCACACCCACTACGACGGCCAGGTCAGCTGGGACGAGACCTTTACACCCAGCATTTACCATGGCGTGACGGCCCTGGTGATGGGCAACTGTGGTGTCGGTTTCGCTCCTGTTATGAAGGCCGACCTGAATCTGGTGCAATTGGATCGCTTGGCATTACCATTGCCGCGGATCGTGCGCGACCTGCCTTCGGGTGGCCGGCGCCTCATGCAAAAGGCGAGTGGTTATTTGGCGACCTTCGTGAGTGGGCAGGCGGTGACGGAAGACGGCGAGATCACCGCGGCCCGCCCCGGCCGCTGGACCCGGATGCCAGGCGCCACCACTGCCCGCTGACGTGGTTTTTGCATCGCGATCGGCAGTAGGCGCGATAAAGACGTTTTTTCCCGAGGAGCATCGTTGTGACATTGATACCAAGTCTTGTTACGGACAACCGAAGGCCGAGAGCCACCCGCTTGAAATCGATGATAATGATGGCGCTCGGACTGGCGTTAACCGGGATGCTCACCGTATCCGCGGGTAACTCTGCGCGATCAATGGGGGTTTCCGACCCGCTTCGGGACTGGGTAAATCTTCAGCTGTTTGATCATGACAAAAACGACAAAAGGATTGTGTTCAAACACACCAAAAAGATCACCATCGCCTTGGTGTCCCAGGGTGCCACGCGCGGCGAACGGTTTTTTTGGACCGCCTTGCCGACGAGAGTCGTGGTCGAGGCCTATAAACAAGTCTTGCCGCCGGGGGTGGTCGAATTCATCGATGACTCCAGCCCTAACCTGGACAGTGGAATTGAAATCCATTTAGTCAACGCCACCTGCGACGGGGCGTGTTGGAAAGATATTTTCGCGAAATGGCTTCCAGCACGACCTGATGAGTTCACCGATTTTGAGCGGACCGGAACCCGCTGCGGCGCCGCGGTGACGATCAGAAAGGCGGATGGGGTCATCCGCCGGGGCGTCGCGATCGTCGATACTTCAATTTCTGATTCAGAATATGCCGCGTGCTTGGCCCAGAGCATCGCCAGCGCCATGACCCGCAACCACCCGAAAATACTTCACTATTTCATGAGTAAGGCCGACCTCAAGGCCATGCCGCCGATTAAGGTCATCGAGAAATTCCTACTGGAGTCGAGCATCATCAATTCATTCGACCTACTCTATCATCCGTTGATCCGAGCCGGAATGTCGCAGAACGAGTTCTGGTCAACGGTCGAAGCACCGTCGTTCAAAATCACCCACAAGTAGGGGTGTTCCCGAGCGAGTTCTTGGATTGGAGATAGCCGGTTTCGGCAAAATCGCGAACCGCGCCAAATGTCGGACGTGATGCGGTTCAAAAAAATGACGTGATAGATTTTGTTTCTGGCTACCGGCCCGCGCCCAAAAAATAGCCCGGTCGCGCCGTGAAATCCGCGACGCGACCGGGCCGTCTTTGACGTTGTTACTTCAAGACGGCGGCATCTTCAGCCTCGATCTCGACTTCGGCCTTGGCGATGGACTTCTGCAGCAGGTCCAGCCATTCTGGGCCATACTTGTCGGTGAACCACTTTCTTAGCGGCTGCACCATCTCCACGAACTGCGCTTTCTCTTCCGCTGACGGAACGTAAACTTCGCCGCCAGCTTCCTTGAACGCCGCGTAGGCCGACAGCGCCGTGAATTTCGGATCATTATTAGCCAGCGTGGTCATGTGATGGAAACCGTCAAGGACCACTTTCTGAATTTCCGGCGGATAGGACTTGATGGCCGTGTCGTTCATCCACCAGAATAGGAACATGTAAGCGTGGTGGTCCAAGGTGACACGGTGCAGAAACTCGTGGAACTTCATATTGACGATATCGGTGATGCCATTCTTGGTTCCGACCACGACACCGGTCGCCAGCGAAGTGTAAAGCTCCTGCCAGGGGATGGGTGTCGGGCTGCCACCGAGCAGTTTCATCATCTCGACCTGCAGTTCGGATTCGATGACCCGCATCTTGACGCCACCCAAATCAGCGGGTGTCTTGATGGTTTTCTCGGTGGTGAAGAAATCGCGCCAGCCGCCCGTGTTGTTCAGGCCCATGAGGCGCAGGGTGCCTGTCTTCTCGAGCATTGCCGAGCGAACCTTGTCCATGAACTCGCTTTTCATGACCTTTTCGGCCACTCGGTCGTTCGGGAACATGTAAGGCAGGTCCGTCACCTGCAACTCAGGCAGGATATTCGCCGCGCCGCCGACGGTCGTTCCGGTGATTTCAATGGCGCCGATCTGGACCGCTTCCAGGCATTGGCGGAAATTGCCGCACAAAGTGCCACCGGGATAAATCTCGACCTTGACCCGTCCATTGGTCTGAGACTGGACATATTCCTGGAAAACCAGGGCGCCTTTGTGGTCCTCGTCATCAACGGATGCTATATGCCCGATCTTGATGGTGAATTCCTGGGCCATAACGGGGGTGGGGCTGAACATTGCCATTACCACCGCCAGGCTCGTGGCCGTAAGGGCCGATAAGCCTCCAAGTTTAAGCATAACGAATCTCCTTGTTGGTTGAGGTTGGTGTATCGGAACCTTTCGTAATCGCGTGCTTAACCCGTTCAATAAAACCCGAGCAGTTTAGGCAGGGTCATGGAGAGTGCGGGAAAATAGGTGATCAGGAAGATGACGGCGATCTCCACCGCCAG
>JAPKDN010000348.1 GCA_028822575.1 Alphaproteobacteria bacterium
TAAAGAAAGGCTTCGGTATAGGTACCGGCTGTGTCGATGCCCAAAAGCAAACTCAAGCGCCGCCCCCCAGCCAGACCTAAGAGCCCTCGAAAAACGTCACTCCGGGGGAGAAGGCAGGGCAGCGCAACTAACAAGGAAATTCAAGACGGCGCGGCTATTTACTCCGCCGCTGGGCTCAGCGGATCGTGCAACGGCATCATGATATCAGCCGCCGAATGGTGGCTCGCTTTAGCGTTTGTATCCTGACCGCTCTGTATGATCGTTCGACCAAAGGCGACAACCACCGGGGTATCCTCGGGCGTTAGCGGCGACATCTTCTTTTTGCGCGCCAGGGCCGCCTCGATATATGGCGCCAACTCTTCGGCCTTGTTGCGTTCCCGCTCTTCCTCGCTGGCCTTGAAATCCGGCATCACGGCCTGCGAGAACAAACGCAGTGAGTCGCAGATATGCTTGTGCTGGTTCTTGCCACTCTGCTGGATGAATATGACTTGGTCGACACCAACGTCCGCGAATTTCTGGAGATGCGCCTTGACTTGCGCCGGTGTGCCGACGCCGCGCCCAGCCCCCACTGCCTCGAGATCCGGTTGGGCCTTCTTGAAGCGTTCCCAAATATTGGTTTCGCCCGGTTTGTGGTGGCCATAGACGTAGTAATGCCCAAGGCTATAACCAAAATATTGAAAGCCCTCGGCGCCGCGACGTTTGGCTTCTGCCTCATCCTCATGGACAGAAAAACCAGTGCACATGGCGATATTGGCATTCACCGAATGGCCGGTTGGGACGCATTCATCTGACTTTATGATGTCGTAGTACTCGCTCACCCATTTGGACGCTTCCTCGGGATCGACAAACGCGAAGGCCAAGGCGCCAATGCCATTGCGGGCCGCAGCATGGATCGTCTCCCGGCGCGAGCAGGCGACCCAAATCGGTGGGTGTGGTTTCTGATAGGGCTTAGGAAGGACGTTCCGTGCAGGCATCGAAAAAAATTCCCCCTCAAAGCCCGGATATGGGTCCATAACCATCATATTAGCGGTCTGCTCAACACATTCCGTCCACATGGCTTTCTTCTGCTCGGGATCAACACCGTAACCTTCAAGCTCGACCCTGGAAGCGCTTTCGCCAGTGCCGAAATCCGCCCGGCCACTGGAGATCAGATCAAGGGTGCTGATACGTTCGGCGACTCGCGCTGGCTGGTTATAGGCCGGCGGAGACAGCACGACCGCATGACCGAGCCGGATCTGCTCGGTGTTGCGGGCGCAAAATCCCAGAAACACTTCCGGGGCTGAAGAATGTGAGTACTCTTCCAGGAAATGATGCTCGTTAGCCCAGATATAATCGTAGCCCAATTTGTCGGCGAGTTCGATTTCGTCGATCGCCTCATGAAGTTGCCGGTGACCCGAGTGCTCGGTCCACGGGCGAGGGAGCTGCATCTCGTACAAAAGGCCGAATTTCGTGGGACTAACCCTCCCGAAAAGCATCATGGGTTCGTTCAATCGACACAACGCGACTTTCTTTATAATCGGTGGCATATGCCCTTCGCGGACAGGGAGGCGCAAGTTGGCCTCGCCACAAAGACCCGTTATGTGAGATCTTAGGTCCTCACGCGTAAAGATGCTAAAAATCCAGCCGCCGCCGCCGTTCCAGTAATTACCATTCCCCAGAACATATCGACCAACGACACCGACAGCGACCAACCCACCAACGTTGCTAAGTTCGTCATGTCATAGGTTGCATAAGCCAGCAGACCAAGCAACGCACCCCGCTTGGCCGCCGCCCACCATCCGCCTTGGCGCGAGATTGGTAGCACGGCAAAATATACAACGCCGGCGACATACCCAAGATAGAAGATGATCGCCGCCATCCAGTTCGGTTCCTCACGCAACAAGCCGCCCAATGCCCCAAAATAAAAATCTGTCGCGATCAGGCCAAGCCATAAGGAATCCATCACACAAAATGCCAGAAAAGCACCAATATAGGCTCTCACAAAAATTCTCATCAAAAAGGCCCCTCGACTCGGTCGTGAAGTAGTGCCACCTGTATATCGAAATCAACCACGCCATTCAGGATGTCGTTGCCGTCGGGTGCTACCTGGAACATCAGAATATCCATGATCCGGTGCAACGATTTGCGCTCGCCCTCGACCAAACCGTTAACGCCTGCGTTAAGGAAATAAGTTCCGGTATTCAACGCACAATCGAACTCAAACCTCAGCGTGACAGTCGTCCCGGCGGCGAAATCCGGGAAGCGCTCATGGCGGCTGATCGACCCTCTCCCACCAAGCTCCACGCCGGTATGAGTTTTGATCAACATCGCGAAAAGAACAGCCTCTGAATCCCGCTCGAAGGTCACGTTATAGGCGAAGACGTAGCGACGGCCCCTAAGCAATACATTGATCGAGCGCCCTTCCAGGGTCTCGATCCGGGGGGTGTGTATACGCGCGCCGATGGATTTGTACTCGGTGGCGCTTTGGCTCAACAGCTCGGGAACGTGAGCCTCGGACGCCTGGTCCTCGCCGGAGAAATCGGTTCCCACGATTTCCGCCCGCACCTCGTCGCGATCACGGCCCTGGGCATGGCTCAAGCGACGGTATTGGGCAATCACGCCCTTAGGCGCGCCATCGGCGATGATCTCGCCCCGGTCGAGCAACACGGCTCGGTCGCAAAGTTGGGTGATCATACCGGCGGCGTGGCTGACAAATAGAATCGTCGCTCCCCGCTCCTGCATTTCCTCGATCCGCGCGAAGCACTTGCGCTGAAAAGCCTCGTCCCCTACCGCCAAGGCCTCGTCGACAATCAGGATGTCCGGGTCGACACAGACCGCAATCGAAAAAGCCAAACGCACGTACATGCCGCTGGAATAGGTTTCAACCGGCCGATCCAGAAAATCCGCCAGACCGGAAAATTTCACGATCTCATCGAACCGCTCATCAATCTCGTCGTGGCTGAGCCCCAGGATCACCGCGTTCATGTAAATATTCTGTCGCCCCGAGAACGCAGGATTGAAGCCAGCGCCAAGCTCAAGAAGGGCCGAAACCCGCCCATTAACGATCGCGGTTCCGGCGCTCGGCGTTAAAAGCCCAGCGATGATTTGCAGCAGCGTCGATTTGCCGGAACCGTTCTCGCCAATAATTCCAACGGTCCGGCCCCGCGGAACCTTGAAGGTGACATCGTGGACAGCTGAGAAGGGTGTGAAAAATGTCCGCTTGCCGCGAAAAATAGCCTGCTTCAAACGGTCAATCGGTTGGGCGTAAACATTGAAAACCTTGGAGACGCCGCGAACATCGATGGCCGCATCGGCCTCGGGCCCGGCCCGTTTCATTTCTGCCGAGCGATCACATGACATCCGCGAACCCCCTTCGGGTGCGCAGAAACCACCAACAGCCAAACCAGGCAACGACGATCGAAACCACCATGTAATAGCCGAGCAGCCGCCAATTTGGCAGCTCTCCCCACAACAAAACCGCTCGGGTCTGGTCGACGATGATCGTCAACGGATTAAGCAACAACCAGGGTCGCATCGCTTCTGGAAGCATTTCGATCGGGAACAGGATGGAGCTCGCGAACATTAAAATTGTCATCATGAACCCGAGAACCTGCCCAATATCGCGTACGAAGACACCAAGCGATGCAACCATCATCGCCAACCCCAAACTGATCAATATCAGCGGTGCCCAGACAATTGGGAGCAATAACGCGGTTGGTGGGATCGGGAACCCGGCGATCAATATCACCACCATCAGCACGCCAAGCGCGATCACCGCCTGGACGACGTTGGCGATCAATATGCCAATCGGAAGAATCTCCAAGGGAAAGATCACCCGCTTTACATAGTTAGGGTTATCCAGGATCACGGACTGCGCGCGGACCAAGGTCTCCGCCAGAAAAACGTGCAGCAATAGGCCAGAGAACAGGACAATACCGTATGGTATCTCCGAGGTTCCGGCCGGTCGGCCGAACCGAACCTCGAAGATCAGCCCGAAGACGAAAGAGTAGATGACGATCATCACCAATGGATTGATCATCGACCAGACTACGCCGAGGACCGTCTTGCTGTAACGCGAGAGGATTTCGTTACGCACGAAACCCCGTAGGATAAACCGATTGGCGCACACGCTTCGCGCCATCATCGGCAAAGCGGCGAAAAATCGAACGGTTATTGGAACAGGAACGGCGCCACGCATCGCATGCCCCCAAGGTCAGGCCCGTGACGGGCCCGCGATCGAGGTTGTTTTCATGATCGCGGACTCCAAGTCAATTGGAATTGCCATTCCCGCGCGTTCCGGCCGCGCCAACCGTGCGGATTTCCGATCCCTATCCCTTCGCAGCGATTTTGTCGCGGATAGACAGAATGCGCTCGGCCCGGGCGACAACCGGAACGTCGATCATCTTACCCTCGAAGGCGACG
>JAPKDN010000349.1 GCA_028822575.1 Alphaproteobacteria bacterium
CGCGAGGAAGTCTCTGAAATTTCCTAAAATTACCGCCCATTAAGGCACCAGCTCGAAAGTTGCGAAAAGCGCAACGTGATCTGAGACATGGTTGCCACTTTTGCCGCCATCCAGTGCGAGGGCGGCCGAACTTACCGCAAGGCGACTTGTGGCGAACATATAGTCTATCCATCGGCTGGGGCCCGGATTGTCATCCGAATGGGGACTGTGCGAACAATAGGTAAAGCTGTTGGCGCGCGCTTCGGTTCCTTCGAACAGGTCGAACAGGCCAAGCTGGCTTTCCATGATTGTTTTCACCGGTGCCGATTGCGGCGTAGCGTTAAAATCCCCGACCAGAACAACCGCATCTGTGCCGTGGTGCCTAGCGGCATTCTCCAGATGGCGTACTATGGTCTTGCACTGCGACACACGTTCTGCGTCCTGCTCTAGCCGAAATGCGAGGTGGGTGTTTGCAACAAGAATCCGTTGGCCAGAATAATTGAATGTGGCAATCTGCAGTCTTCGACTGCCGTCCCCTGTTGCTTCCGGAAGCATGAAACTTTCGAATGAAATCAGCGGCAAACTTGCCATTGTTGCGAGACCCTCTTCGCGCTCACCCCATTGATTTTGCGACGAATAGAGCCGCATCAGCTGAGTATTTTGCGTACTCACAAGATCCGACTGCGGGCGAAAACTCTCTCCCTGAGGCGAAACCTCCTGCAGGCAAATTATTTCGGGATCCGCTTTCGACACATATTGATCCAAACGCCGCATTCGTTCGCAGTAATCCTGATTGAGGTTCCACAGATTTAGCGAAAAAACGCTGAATGGCATTGCTGAATGCTCCTTTGTAATCGTGGCGGTCATCGCATCTTTTGTCGGCCTGCAGCCAACTGACCCTAACCTGCTTCAAAATAGATCGGATTTGACAACGCACGACGGATCGGAGGCGTCGATGTTAGTGACTGCTGACCGCGATGCAGCGCAAGGTTGTCTGAGTACCAGTCTACGAGTTCCGCAATCAGGCGGGCCCGACTGCGGTCGGCCACAATTTCGGCGCGTAGAAAGCTGGAAGGCGCCGGTAGAGTGATGGTCTTTAGCCAATGGTCTGACGAAATTATCATTTCAGCGACCGGTCCCTGTTCGCTGGTTAAGACCAAGCGGTCCCCTGCCGCACCGTTAACGGCGGCTCTGATATCGATATCTCCATCATCATACAAAACCGACCCCATTGGCCGATCGTCCACAGTTATTGACAGGTGCGGCCCGGTTGGCGATTCCGTGACAAAGCCGCAGCCCGATCTAAGTCCATCGACAATCGCGTCGGCATCCAAATGGGAAAGCCAGAGAACCGTGGTTGGCGTGCCCAGTCCAAACGGACGTAGCGGCCCTGGCTTGGCAGGCTGATGGTAATCGCTGCCTCCAATCAGCGAAATGCGCCGCCCCTCACCAAGCAGTCGATCGTAAGTTGTGAGAATACGATCATTACCGGTCAGCCAATGCCCGTGGTAAACTTCCATGCAATCCATATCTGGATAGTCGTAGTCCCAGGGCAACGGCTCTTTGTCATGATTGACCGACAGCAGGGCACCCTGACGCCGGGCCTCTGCAACAAGCTCGTCCAAATCGTGGCTGCCGCCCAGCCGAAAATCAATCCAGTCCTTCAGCCCAAACAGGTTGGCGTGGCCGCGATAGGTGGTGACTTCCATGCCAGGAACAAAAATCAAATCAGGGGTGCTGTTCGGACCAAAATATTGCCATTGTGATGTTGTGTTGTGGTCTGTAACCGCAAGAAAATCGAGCTCCAATCCACGAGCTGTTTCATGGAGCAAACCCGGCGAACCTTTGGCATCGCTGTGGTGTGTGTGACAGTGCAGATCGCCTCGATACCAGCCTGGCGCGTCACGGCGCGCGGGCACGGGTTTTGGCGCAGCGAAGGCTGCTCGCGGGGTGGCATCGGCTCGCAACTTCAGTGTTACTTTGACGCCCTGGAGCGGCACACGGTAGAGGCCGAAAAGCAGCGTCCAGATTCCTCCGGGCATGGTGCCAGCGTTGTAGCCTGGCGTTGCTGCGTCGGTGCCTATAAAGAAATTGTTGCGCGCGCTGCCGCTCCAGCCGCGAAATCCGGAGCGGGTAGGATAACCGGTGGCCGAACTGTCGAGGATGCCGATATCCAGAATACAGTCGTCCGCCTTGGCATAGGAAAAGTTGACGTCGAGTCGCGTAACCCCCTCAGGCAATTCAAACGGCACCTCGAAGAACGGTGTTGCTGCCTTATCTGCTTGCTCAATTAGGCAATTCAGTTCTGAAGTTTGTCCTGATTTCAAATGTGTCGGTCGCAATTTCCACTTCCTTTTTGTTGCAAGTCACGTCGACGTCGGTCGACAGATGCGGCCCGGATCAACAATCAATCACCTGGTCCGATTTGCCAAGATCATTGCCAATGCTCGCCGTTTTCGCCTGCATAGATTGGATTGGTCATGGCATGGAGTTCACCATCCTGGTCTCGCAATTCCAACAAGAACCACTGCCCGGCTTCGGCTTTCACCTCAACCATGGCTTCGCCCAGCTGCGAACACGGCCAGCATTCTGCCACCCGGCCTCTGCAGATCAGGCGGGCAGTCAGATCGCCTATGCTATTTTCAGATGATCCAGAGCTCCAGCCACATGAAAGCTGCATTGGCCCGGGCGCGATAAGATCACCCATTCCTACATTGCTTCCATCGCCACCGCGTCCAGTGAATGTCAATTCCGGACCGCCAGAGACATAACAGTGCCCCCGTTTGATTGCAGCCAAGATCTCGACTTGGGTATTGTCTTGAGCATAGACGCGATTGGCGGCGATACGAAATCCGTGGCGGATCGGACGGTGTGTATCAGTGCCACCCGTCGCAACCATCCGAAAACCGCTGTTGAGCCACTGATAAAACAGCCTCACCGAGCCGTGGTTAAACGAGTTTTCAACCCACTCGCGGTTCCAAACTTCAACATGTCGTGCGGGCCCCGGCAGCATGTCAGAGTAGGCCCAGCGGCACCCGGTACAAAACGGATGCCCCTCGGCCTTGGGATGGGCGATGATGTAAAGCGCGCCGGTGTTTTGCAGCGACGTGGCGCGACCGCTCATCGTGGCCCCGTCTTTCACCCGCCAGTCAGACCAGCCCTCGGCCCCCAGAACCACCGCGTGGCCATTGAATGTGGTCAGTTCTATCCCCCCAATCACAGTGATCCCGTTGCCGGCCAATTGCCTTAAAAGTGGAAGCGCCGAAATGGTATTGTGATCGGTGAGTGCAACGAAATCATATTTACGCCGATAGGCAACATCGAGATACTCGGCCGGGCTATAGTCACCGTCCGAATGGAAGGTGTGGCCGTGCAAGTCCCCAGAATACCACCCCGGACCGCGCCGCTTGGTCCTCTGAGGCGGCTCGGGCGCCAGTTCATCCGGCGGGGCGATCACCTCAATTGTGTCGCAATCGACCTCGATCCGATAGCTGACATTTCCAGGCGGCAAGATCCGGTGCACGTCGATCTCGACGACCCACTCACCTGGTTCGATCGTTCCTTTCAGGTATCCCGGTGAGGCCCACTTGGCAGAAATAACTGGACTTTGATTAGCATTATTGTGCCGCGTTCCACGCGCGCCTGCAGGCCCATAGACCGAAATCGAAAGTTGGTGCGCGATTGACCCAACCCCTGGATGGCGTGGCGCGTGCTCGAATTTGATCCGCAGTGTCCGAGTGCCTTCGCGTACCCGAAACCGGTGCTCAACGTGGGTAGCCATATGTTCAAGAGTAAGGCGCCCGTCGAATACCTGAGTCATGGGCTTCCTCCAAGACTTGTCAAAGCGAACCGCCGACGCCCGTCAGGGATATTTCATCCCTACGGTGGCATGCGGTCAACCGTCCGGCGCCATCCGGAACAATTGCTGGTGGGGTTTGAAAGCAAATGTCCTTTGCGAAAGCGCAGCGTGGCGCGAAGGCACAGCCGGATGGCAGGTTGGCTGGATTCGGTGGTTGGCCGAGCAAGACTTGTTTGCCACTTTTTTTGTCTTCGCGATACTCCGGTATCAGAACGGCCCCAAGTAACGCTGACGAATATGGATGGCGAGGATTGTGATAGATCTGATCGGTACTAGCCACTTCGACAAGCCGTCCGGCATACATCACAGCTACCCGATCCGAGATGTTCGAAACGACGTTGAGATCATGCGACACAAAAAGATAGGTCAGGCCGAATTCGTGTTGCAGGTCCTGAAAGAGGTTCAAGATCTGCGCCTGAACCGAAACATCGAGTGCCGAGACCGGCTCGTCGGCAATGACGATACTTGGTTGGGGGGCCAACGCCCGCGCGATCCCGATGCGTTGTCGTTGCCCGCCAGAAAAGGCGTGAGGATAACGGTCGCTCTGGTCGGGG
>JAPKDN010000350.1 GCA_028822575.1 Alphaproteobacteria bacterium
GGCTATCCCATCACCAACCGGGGCGCGACTTCCGTGCCTGGGCTATATTTCACCGGGTTAAACTGGATGCACAAACGCAAGTCCGGGATTTTGTTTGGCGTCAACGAGGACGCGGCCTATCTGGCGCGCCTAATTCTCGGGGAACGGTAGTCCCAAGAAGCGCCTACCAATGACGCGGTGCAGGCACGGGGCCGACATGAGTCTCCCGCCGCCCATTCTAGGCGCGGTCGTTACGGGTTATGTCGTCGGTATCCCGATGCAAAGCGTCGGGGCCGATCTCACTTAAGGTCGGACAACCGATCTGGGCCATCACCTTGTTCATCTCGTCGCGAACGATGCCCACGGCCTTGGCCGCGCCCGTGTCACCACCGGCGATGGCGCCGTAGAGGGCCGGTCGGCCCATGAAGACAAACTTGGCGCCCGACGCGAGCGCGATCACCACGTCGGCGCCTCGGCGCACGCCGCCATCCATCATCAAGGTGATCTTGTCCCCAACCGCCGCGTCCAGACGTGGCAGCACATCCAATGCCGAGACCGCGCGATCAAGCTGGCGTGCGCCGTGATTGGAGACGATAAGGCCATCGACTCCCGCGTCCACCGCCCGGAGCGCGTCATCGGTTCGCATGATCCCTTTCAGGATCAAAGGGCCATGCCAAAGCTTGCGGAAATTCTCGATATCCTTCCAGGTCACGCTGGTCGGTAGCTGGGTCGAGACATACGACCCGACGTCCGATGCACTGGCGCCGGCGGGTGCGTAGGCACGCCAATTATCCAGCATCGCGATGCCGTGCAGCATGTAATCCTTGAACCAGGCGGGCCGCCGGAGCGCGTCTAGCTTGTTGGCGAGCGACAGCCGGAGTGGCCGGCCAAAGCCGTTGCGTCGGTTGCGCTCCCGATTGGACGAAACCGGGACGTCGACCGTGACTACCAAGGCATCCAAACCCAGGTCCGCCACCCGCTTGATCTGATCCTCGGCGATCGAACGATCCCGCGCGGTGTAAATCTGGTACCAGCCATGGTCCGGGGCGATCACCGCCAAGTCCTCCATCGACGCGGTGGCGGCGCCGGACATAATAAAGGGGATATTCGCGTCACGAGCCGCGCGCGCCAGCATCAGGTCGCCGCCGCGCCGGTAGTTGCCGATGCCACCGGTCGGCGCGATGCCATAGGCGCTGGAATAGGTCCGCCCGAACAGCGTCGTGCTCTGATCAAGGCTGGTGATGTCTACAAGGTAACGCGGTGCCAGGGCCCGCCGACGGAAGGCGTCCTCGTTACGGTCAAGGCCATCCTCGTCGTCGACGCCGCCCTCGATGAAATCATAGACAACCTTGGGTATGCGCTTCTTCGCGAGGACCCTGAGGTCGTCAAGATTGACACAATCGTTGAGGTTCATTCGATATCCCACTGGTGGCCCATTATCACAACGATCCGAGTTTGCGGTTTCCGCGCGTATAAAGAAAGACCGTCGGGGACCACCAGTGAGATGATTTGACACGCCGGCTTCCTTATTGACCCAACCGGGCCGGGGAAAGACAATCCCGCCCCGGCAGATTTTGGAGCGACGGCATGGCCGCGAACAACACCAGGCTTCGTTGGCTCGATAGCAGCCAAATCGACGGCGCGATGGTGCGGGAATTCACCATCCACGCTCCGGATCGACCGATCACCGGCGTGCTTTGGTCGGGTCCCGAAACTAAACCCGGGGTGCCGCTGGTCTGCTTTGGTCATGGCGCGTCGGGTGACCGCCACCAACGCCCGATCCCGCATATCGCCGGGCAATTATCGAACAAGCACGGTTATTTCTGTTTGTCGATCGATGGTCCGGTGCATGGACGCCGACAGATCGGTCCGGGCGGGCGCGAGTCATTCTGGCCGGAATGGAGCCGGGAAGGGACAACCGAGGAGATGGTGCGTGACTGGCGGCTGGCACTGAAAGTCATCTCGGATCAACCGGACGTCGGCGTCGGACCGGTCGGTTTTTGGGGCCTGTCCATGGGCACGATCTATGGCGCGCCTTTCGTCGCCGCCGAGCCCAGGGTTTCCGTCGCCGTGCTTGGCTTGATGGGACTGGTCTCGGAACCGGCGCACTACAAACCGATCATCGAGGCCGCCGCCAGGGCGATCACCTGTCCGGTGTTTTTCATTTGGCAGCTCGAGGACGAGCTTTTCACCCGGGAGGAGTGTCTGGCGATGTTCGACGCCCTGAGATCGGACGACAAAAGACTGCACGCCAATCCGGGATTACATCCGAATGTTCCGTTCGAGGAGCTTGATTTCAGCGTCGACTTCCTAACCGGCTTTCTGGACGGAATCAGACCACCACGCGAAGTGATGTTCAAGATCAGCGAATAGGGCAGACCGGCAAGGCCCGGCTATTTATCGAACAGCGCGAACATTTCCTGGAACGCCGTGATCTGCTTACCCGCCGCCGAGGATGGCACCAGAATTGGGGTGCGAATTCCGGCGTCATACCAAGCCTCAAGGCCTTCCAACACTTCGGAGGCGGGGCCAAACAATGTGGTATCGGCGAGCCAACGATCGCTCAGACACTCCGGTATCCGCTCGGGCGCGCCATCGGCCATTGCCTGCTCGACGCCGGCCATCTCTTCCTCATAGCCCGCCTCGCGCCAGTAATTGCGATAATTGGTCAACTGGGCATAGCTGGTAAGCGTCCGCCGGTTCACCATCTTGGCGGCTTCGACATCGTCCGAAATACAGGTCGGAATCATATTGCCGATATAGAAACCCTGGGCGTTCCGCTTGTCCGCTGGTAGGGCCGACAACGACTCCGCCATATACGAGCGCGCGCCGTTGGCGAAAACCATGCCGTCGCCGATCTCCGCCGATAGCGCGATCATCTTCTTGCGCAGGGTGCCGAGCACCAATGGTGGCAGCTCGCCCACGCGGTCGGCGCCCCTGAGATCGGCCACGAAGTCGCGCATATCGCCAAGTGGTTTGCCGACCTTGACGCCGAAACGGGCATGGGCTGGCGCGTGACTAACGCCGATACCGAAACTGAAACGCCCGCCCGACACCTCGTGGATAAACGCGGCGCTTTGAGCGTAGTCAACTGGCGTGCGCCAATAGATTGGGGTGACCGAGGTGCCGAAGGGAATGCGCTCCGTCGTCAACGCGATCGCGGTGGCAAGCGACATATTGTCGGACAACGAGGGCAGGTAAAGCCCGGCGAAGCCACGATCCTCGGCTTCCTTGGCGACCTCCAGGATTTTGTTTCGGCGACCGGGAACGGCGGCAAGTGAGATGGCCGGCTTGGCAACGGGCATGACACCCTCCCTTTTAAAGAATTCTCGGCGGTCGGTCGCGCGGCAAAACCTGCTACCCGGCGCTGTTGGTAAACACGAAAGGTTCCAGAGAGTCCTGCGCGCCCTCGCGGAGCTTGTGCCAATTCGCGGCGCCACCGTAATAGGCAAGGCTGCCGGGTTCCCCCTCGCCATGGCCGTTGTAATACGAGATGCAATCCCGTAGCGGCGCCGAAAGAATATCGGCCTGTTTGCAATGCTCGGCGTAAATGTTCTCTGGCTCTTTCTTCACATCGACGATGTCGGCCCCGCGCGCCGCCAGGGTCTCGAGCATCCAGACCACGTAGTCGGAATGTGCTTCGAGCGTGCGAACGAAATTGAACTGTCCACCGCCACCTTGAGGCCCGGACATGATGAACAGATTTGGGAAGCCCTCGCTGTGAACTCCGAGATAGGTCTTGGTGCCTTCCTCGGCCCATTTAGCCTGTAGCGTCCTTCCTCCCCGTCCGGTGATCATGTTGAAGGTCGAGGTCGCCATCCACTGAAAGCCCGTCGCGTAGATCAGCACGTCCAGGGGATATTTGACGCCGTCATGAACCACCCCACGTTCGTTGATCTTGGCGACCCCGCGCGGCGCCGTGTCGACCAGGGTCACGTGCGGTTCGTTGAAACAAGGCAGATACTCGTCGTGGAAGACCGGGCGCTTACAGCCATATGGATAGTAGGGTTTTAGCGATTCCGCGGTCTTGGGATCCTTGACGATCGCGTCCACACGGGCGCGGATCTGTTCCATGATCCGAAAATTGGTGTTGAGCTGCCGCTGGATCAAATCCTCAGGAGACAGCTTGGTCGCGTGTTGTTTCTCCTCCTTGAAATTGTCGACCTTGCCCGAGAGATAGTCGTCATTGCCCTTAAGCGCGGTACGCCCCGACGAAATCTTGGCGAGCCGCTCGCGCCGGGCATGCGACCAGCCCGGTTCCTTGGACCAGGTCTCGATCTCTTCCTCGGTGGTCGCGCGCTGGTCCCGCACATCAATCGACGACGGCGTGCGCTGGAAGACGTAGAGCTCGCTGGCGGTCTTCGCGAGTTCAGGGACCGCCTGAACCGCGGTCGCGCCGGTGCCGATGATCC
>JAPKDN010000351.1 GCA_028822575.1 Alphaproteobacteria bacterium
CGACAAGGAGCTGGAACAGGAATGGACCTGGTCAGAGAAATATTCCCCGCAGCCGGAGATCCTGAAATACGCCAATCACGTGGCCGACCGTTATGATCTGCGCAAAGATATCCAGTTCAACACCAAGGTGGCGGCGGCGGTCTATAACGAGGCCAAGGGTATCTGGAATGTGACCACCGAAGCGGGTGACAAGGTCAGCGCCGGCTATGTGGTGATGGCAACCGGCTGCCTCTCCTCGTTCAACACGCCGAAATTCAAGGGCCTCGACAGCTTCAAGGGTCCGGTTTATCACACCGGGAATTGGCCCCATGAAGGGGTCGACTTCACCAGCCAACGGGTTGGCGTGATCGGGACCGGCTCGTCGGCGATCCAGTCGATCCCCGAAATCGCCAAGCAGGCCAAACACCTGACGGTCTTCCAACGCACCGCGAATTACACGATTCCGGCCCGCAACGCCAAACTGCCCGAGGAATACGTGGGAACGATCAAGGCCGACTATCCGGGACTGCGCGATCGGGCCAAGAAAATGCCATCGGGCTATTTCTTCCCCTTCAACGCCGGCTCTGTTCTCGGTGTACCGGAGGATGAATACCGCGCCGAATACCGCACGCGGTGGGAAAAGGGCGGCACCGCCTATCTCGGCGCCTATGGGGATCTTTTGCTCAAGCCCGAAGCTAACAAGACCGCCGCCGAGTTCGTAAAAGACATGATCCGCGAGACCGTCAAGGATCCCAAGGTCGCCGAACTTCTGTGCCCGACCAACATCATCGGTTGCAAACGGCTCTGCGTGGATACCAACTATTACGCGACCTATAACCAACCGCACGTAAAGCTGGTGGACGTGTCGAAGACACCAATCGAGGCGATTACCCTGGATGGCCTGTCCCATAACGCCGTGGAGTATGAATTCGACGCCCTCGTGCTCGCCACCGGGTTCGACGCCATGACCGGCGCGTTGTTCAACATCGACATCGAAGGCAAGGGCGGCGAGTCGCTGAAAGAAAAATGGACGGGCGGACCGCAAACCTATCTTGGCCTGACCAGCGTCGGCTTTCCAAACATGTTCACCGTTACCGGTCCCGGTAGCCCGTCGGTCCTCACCAACATGCTGCCTTCGATCGAGCAGCATGTGAACTTTATCGCCGACTGCTTCTCCTATATGCGCGAAAACGGACATTCGGTTATCGAGCCCGAGCTTAAGGCCGAGCTGGCTTGGGGCGTGCATGTGAACGAAGTGGCGGATCTATCGCTGCGATCGACCTGCGCGTCTTGGTATGTCGGCGCCAACGTGCCGGGCAAGCCGCGGGTGTTCATGCCGTATATCGGCGGATTTCCCCGCTATGTCGCGGAGTGCGAACGGGTCGTCGAGAACGGCTATGAAGGGTTCGCTCTCGCTTAGGGTTCGGAGGTTTTCGATGGCACCACCGACCGTCCTGCTTTGTGGGTTTGGTGCCTTTGGGCGCCAGCATGCCCAAGCCTGGCGGGAGATGACGCGAGATTTGCGCCTGCTGGTCGCGGACCCAAGTGAAGCCGCGCGCGAAGCCGCAATCGAAAGCGGATGCGCGGTGGATGATGTCGCCGGCGACGCGGCCGACTTGATCACCCGCGCCAGTGTTGTCGACATCGTTTCAACATCGCATGATCACTATCGCCTCGCCCGCGCTGCGCTGGATGCCGGGAAGCCAGTGATCATAGAAAAGCCGGCGGTGAAAACAGTTGCCGAAGCCGAAGATCTCCATACCCTTGCCCGCACCGGCGGCCTACCGGCCCAAGTACAATTCGTGCTTCGGGCCCATCCCCTGGTCATCAAGGCCCACAAATTGCTCAGCGATGGCGCCATAGGACGCTTGGTCGCCATGGACGCCGTGTTCACCGGGTGGAAACGGATGCGCCCGGACGCAACCTTGCTGGAGAATGATGGTGTCCACATGCTCGACCTGATGCGGTTGTTCGCCGGGTCGGCGCCGGAGAGTTTCGAGGTCACCGGCGACCGCCTGCTGGGCGGTCCCATTCCCGAGACAATTCATGCCCGGCTCGCCTACCCGGATGGCGCGCGAGGGTACTTACGGCTGGGGATCATGTTCGGCGGGATGCAGCTCGATCCCTATCTCGCCGGCTCGCTAACCACGAAGCGTCTTACTTTGATCGGAGATAAGGGCTCAATCGGTTTTGACTTCAACGCCGACACCATGGACGTCACCGAAATAACCTATCGCGCCACCGAGGGAGGCCATAGTCCGACGATAGGGGCGATGCGCCAGGAGCGGGTCGTAAATGTGACCCCGGTCGTATTATTGGGAGAATGTTTCCGCCGGTTCCTAACCGCGGTCGACGGCGCCGGGGAGGTGCTCTGCGATCTTGGTCAGGGCGCGGTCGAGATGACTCGGTTGCTGGAACGCGGCCGCGAGGATTTGGCCATAACCGCCCGCGATGGCTCCTGAAAAGAAGAAGGAGGCCGCCACCGACAGCCGCATATAAGTCACCGTGGCGTTAGGAATTTTAGAAACTTACGCGTAGCCCCACGACCGCATAGGTCGCTTAGATCTCCGCCGAGTCACGATTCACTAGTCCAGTATCATCCGATTTGAATTTCGAATGAGCAATCGAACCCGAGGCCGTTACGCCCGGGCCAAGCGCGTACTTGGCAGGAAGTTGGAATGTATCCTGTTTGGTGGCGTCGGAAAGGATTTTGGCGGCGCTAACGCCGTCACGTTCACCGAGGGGTTCCCAAGGCTGACACCCCACGAGCCAGGCTATAGCTGACGCCAGCGTTCAGGCCGGAACCATCATTCGTGCTGCTGTCATCATAGGGCGCTTAAGAAAAACCAATGCTGAAGCCACCAAAACCAAGGCCGAGAACAGCATTGAACACCGGCAGTTCGGTGTTCGCGCCGGCGCCCCCATCAACCACCATGTCGAAGCCCAAGAAGGCCCAAATGCTGGCGGAACCGAAGGAACAGTTAAAGTCCCGGCCAGCAATCACAACACTGGTGTCGCGGTTCGGTTGACTGATATTGTCCTTGGGGGGTTCCGGTGCATAGAACAGGCCAAACTGGAAACCTTCAAACTTGGGCGTGAAGTAGGTCAGCTTTTCTGGGTCATTGGCTCGAAAGCACTCAATATAAGTCGACCCGTAGGGAGCGCGGAAATAGCCGCCTTCAGTAACGCTGCTGCTGGCGACATTGGTGGTCGGGCTTACCCAACCCGTCTGGTGACTGGAGTTAATGCCAATGCCGAACTCAGCCGGCGCAAAATTCATCTTATTCATCGCCGAGTTTACAGAACCGAGGTTGATTTCACCAAACCCATCCTTAACGACCAGATACGACTCATCGATTTGGTCAAAGGAATTGCTTTTGCCTTCGGGCTGAACGTTTACGACCAATGAAATGCGATTATACAGAGTAGTCGAGCCGTGGAACTGCACTTCGGGGTCCAACTTAATGTTGAAACCACTAGGGTCCTGAGCCGCGCCATCGTCTTGATTCGAGTAGCCCCCAGCCTCACAAACGAGGTGCAGCACCGTTTTCGTGCGCAGCACTAAGATTGACACCTCCCGAATAGCCTCTGCCGACGACGATTCCAGAGCTAGGCACACCGTTCTAATTAAATACAAAACAATCAATATGAAATTGTAAAAAACGTTCATATTCAATATAAATTTAGTTAATTTATTATAATGAATATTTTTAATGGAATAGTTACAATAAAATTAATTTATATGGTGTAAATAAAAGATTATTTTGTTATTTTTTAAGTTCTCGGCAATACGATATCCTGCGCCCGTCAGATCGAATATCTCAGCGCCTTGCATCATGTAATGGCGCGGGGCAACGCGCGTTTCGATATCTACCGCGACGAGCAAGACCGCCTTGACTTTCTTTCCTTGCACGGAGACGTGATCAAGCGGTTAGGCTGGGCCTTTCATGCTTAGTGCTTGAAGAATAATCACTATCACCTGATGGCCGAGACCAGCGCCACCAACCTTGGGCGCGGGATGCAACAGTTGAATGGTGTATTTACCCAACGCCTCAAACGCGTGCATGGCCATGTCAGGCACGTTTTTCAGTTTCCTTACGAGGCTTTTCTGGTCGAGCGTGGGCCCCTCTGGTTAGAGTTGGCCCGCCATGTGGTGCTCAATCCACTACGCGCCAAATTGTTCATGTAGGCGGGTGACTGGTCCTTAAGCAGCTATCGAAGCACGGTCAGTCTAGCGCCAACCACGTAAGGCGTTCCAGATCTGGTGTCGCCGGTCTGGGCCCTACGTCAACTAGCCGGCGAGGATCGATTGGCTCGGGCGGCTTTCTTGGCGGCGAGGAATTTTTAGTTGAGTTGTTAAAGGCGTTTAGGCGAAGAAGCCGCCACGCAGCTTGGGCGGGGCAGATCAAGA
>JAPKDN010000352.1 GCA_028822575.1 Alphaproteobacteria bacterium
GCTGGTCAGTCGTACCCTACAACTACGTTTTTGCTTACTAGCATTGAAATATTTCATCAGGACGCACAGTTGGATCTCGCCCAAACGCTCTAATTTTGGGCGATTCGGTCCACGCCGGACCTAGACTTTGTCGACGAACTACTCCGCAGAAGCATGCACGCTGAGCGCGTGGACCGAACCAGCCAGCTCATCGGCGAGAATGCGGTATATTTGGCGTTGCGATTCGACCCGGCTCACGCCTCGGAACGTCGAAGATGTCACGACCACCTTGAAATGTGTTTCGCCTTCGGGGCGGGCGCCAATATGGCCAGCATGTAAATGCGACTCATCAATGACCTCTAAATGGCTGGGAGATAATTCCTCGGTCAATTTATTCCTGATGGTTTCCGCCACGGACATGGTGCTTTGCCTCTCGGGGTTGGATATGGTGCGGTATTGAATGGCACGGGCGTGTTCGACTCGCAATACGTGGGACACCGGTAGAAGACCCTTGGTGGGCAACGGAGAGAGATTTCGTGGGGCAAACGCCAAAGTCTGGGTCGGGGCGTGGAATCAACGAGGCATTGCGTCTCGACAGTTACGACACCGATGTGTCGACTCGGTTTTGCGATATGCGCGATTGTGCGATGGAGGCAGAGCACCGAGCGCCAAAATCTCCAGGCCGGCTCAACGATTATTTCTGGTTCTGTCTGGAACACGTGCGCGCTTACAATAAATCCTGGAATTTTTACGCGAACATGTCAGAAGAAGAGCTCGAGGGCGCGATTCGCTGGGCGACGACATGGGAGCGTCCGAGCTGGAGATTCGGAACCCGCAGGAACGATGGGCGAGCTTATGATCCGTCCCGGTTTAGGGATGATTTTGGCCTGTTTGACGAGGGTGGGCCAGGCGCCCCGAACGGCGCCCAGCAGGAGCGTCGAAAGTCGAATTCACCAGAAGCAAGCGCCGCCGCTCTGATGGGCCTGACCCTCCCTCTGACCATGGACGAGCTCAAAACAAGATACAAGGAACTCGCCAAACTCAACCATCCAGATCGCAATGGCGGTGACAAAGAGGCCGAAGAGAGGTTGAAATTGATTAACGAGGCCTATACGACACTCAGGCGCTTTTTAACATAGGCGTTTGTCGCTGAGTTTCGAACCAGGAACCAGGCGGTTAATTCATTCCAACAACATTGGAAAAGGCCATGTCGGCAGCACACATTTATGAGCGGAAGCCCGCGCACCATATCGAGAAGCCCGATACCGAGATTTCGGTCCGCGAGGCCTTTGGCATCGACATCGACATGAAAGCGCCAGCGTTCTCCGAAGCGAGCGAGTACGTGCCGCTTCTGGACGAATCCTATTTGTTTGATCATGACACCACCTTGGCGATCTTAGCTGGTTTCGGCCACAACCGTCGGGTTATGATTCAAGGCTATCACGGGACCGGAAAATCGACCCATATTGAACAGGTCGCCGCGCGCCTGAACTGGCCCTGCGTTCGGGTAAACTTGGATAGCCATATCAGTCGAATAGACTTGGTCGGCAAGGACGCGATCGTTCTGCACGAAGGCAAGCAGGTCACGGAATTCCGCGAGGGAATTCTACCCTGGTCGCTGCAGAACCCTGTGGCTCTGGTGTTCGATGAATACGATGCCGGCCGCGCCGACGTGATGTTTGTGATCCAGCGAGTTTTGGAGCAAGACGGTCGGATGACCCTGTTAGATACAAACAAGGTGCTCACGCCGAACCCAAGCTTCCGCTTGTTCTCGACGGCAAACACTGTCGGTCTCGGTGACACAACGGGGCTCTATCATGGAACCCAACAGATCAACCAGGGCCAGATGGACAGGTGGAACATTGTTACGACCCTGAACTATCTTGGCCACGAAGCCGAGTCCGGAATCGTGTTGGCGAAGTCGCCGAGCTATGACAGCGACGAAGGCCGCAAGACGATCTCGTCGATGGTCGCGCTTGCCGATCTGACTCGTCAGGGATTCATGGCCGGAGATATCTCAACTGTGATGTCGCCGAGAACTGTCATTACCTGGGCGGAAAACGCCTCGATCTTTGACGACATAGGCTTCTCGTTCCGTCTTAGCTTCCTCAACAAATGTGACGAAGTCGAGCGGGCCACGGTGAGTGAGTATTACCAGCGTTGCTTTGGCGAGGAACTGCCCGAGGGTAGTATCAAGGCGGCTTAACTAGACCACCAACAACGGAGCCTCCGATGGCGGCGCCCACGAAAGACGACGAACACCCAGTAGAAGTGTTCAAACGATCGACGGCGGCCACCGTTCGCGCCATGTCCGGCGAACGGGAGCTGGAAGTCAGCTATGGTGCGGAAACGCCCAGCATGGCGGCGGACAGGGTGCGATTGCCCTTGCCACCCCGTGACCTAGACCCGACGGAAGTCGCCAAGGTTCGTGGCGAAGCCGATAGTCTGTCGTTGCGAATGCGTCATCACGACGCAAAGGTACACAACAAGCGCATGCCCGCAGGTCAGGCGGCTCGGGAAATCTTCGAGGCGGTGGAACAGGCGAGGGTCGAGGCGATCGGCGCCCAGCGAATGGCTGGCGTAGCGCAAAACCTCGAAGTAGCGCTGGACGACCGATATCGTCGGCGTGGCTTTGAGCGGATCAGCGACAAGGACGACGCGGCGTTAACTGACGTTATTCGATTGCTGGCCCGCGAGGCCTTGACCGGACAGGCTCCACCGCCCTCGACAAGGCGTGTTGTCGATCTGTGGCGTCCCTGGGTGAGTTCAAAGGTCGGCGAGACCTTGAGCGGGCTCGGCGCGCACCTGGGAGATCAAGAATCCTATGCCGACCACGCCAGGCAGATGATCGTCGATCTTGATCTGGAGCTTGGAGAGGAAGGCCTCTCCGATGACGATCCAAGCGAATCGCAGGACGATAGCGAGGGCGGCGATTCGGATGAAATGAACGATTCCGGGACCAGCGGCGCGAGCGAGGATGGTGAGGATTCGGAAATGCTCCCGTCCGAGATGGAGGCTGGTGACGAATCGGCTGAAGGCGAGGATGGCGAAGACATGGACATGGAGCCGGGTGGCGGCGACGAAGAGCCAGCAAATCCCGGCACGCCCCCGATGTACCATAATTCCGACGATGCGCGGAGTTCCGCCTACAAGGCCTTTACCACGGAATATGACGAAGTCGTCCCAGCGTCGGAGCTTTGTGACGCGTCCGAATTGACTCGACTCAGGGCATTGCTGGATCAGCAACTGAATCATCTTCAAGGACTGATCGGCAAACTGGCGAACCGGCTGCAGCGCAAACTGTTGGCCAAACAAAACCGTTCCTGGTTGTTCGATCTAGATGAAGGTGTGCTGGACGCCGGGCGCCTATCGCGCGTCGTGACACAGCCGCTGTTCCCACTTTCGTTCAAGATCGAGAAGGATACCGAGTTCCGGGACACAGTGGTCTCGCTGCTGATTGACAATTCTGGCTCGATGCGCGGACGGCCGATCACAATCGCCGCCATGAGCGCAGATATCCTGGCCCGGACGCTCGAACGTTGCGGCGTTAAGGTTGAGATTCTTGGGTTTACCACCCGTGCATGGAAGGGTGGGTCGGCACGCGAGAAATGGATCGGTGGCGGTAAGCCGCAAAATCCGGGGCGACTGAATGATCTCCGCCACATCGTCTATAAATCCGCCGACGCGCCGTGGCGCCATGCCCGCAAATCGCTGGGTTTGATGCTCCGGGAGGGGATCCTCAAGGAAAACATCGACGGTGAAGCCCTGATGTGGGCGCATCAGCGGCTGCTGGCCCGCCCCGAGGAACGCAAGATCATGATGGTTATCTCGGATGGTGCGCCGGTCGACGATTCGAGCCTGTCTGTGAATCCAGGTAATTACCTGGAGAAGCATCTCCGCGAGGTCATCCAGTACATCGAGAACCGTTCCCCCGTGGAGCTTGCGGCGATTGGCATCGGCCATGATGTCACGCGCTACTATCGCCGCGCGGTAACCATCGTCGACGCGGAGCAACTGGGCGGCACGATGATGAATCAGCTCGCTGATCTGTTCGACGAGGACGACGCGGATAATGGACCACGGGGCCGCCGCAAGCGCGCCTCGTCAGGGAAAAGCTTGGGTCGCTAAATCTCGACTTGAGAGGATATTGGGCGGTTTGTTTATGGGCGATCAATGTGATTTGGCAGGATTACCCGGACTTTTCCCGCGACCACGATGGTAAGCGTCCCCGAAGGGTACTCTTCGGGCAGCGCGGCGTAGGCGCACCGAAAGACAAAGCTCGCTAGCGTATTGAAATTAAATGATCTCAGCACCAGTGTCGCCGGCAGCTCCTTCATCGTATCGACGAATAGCAACACCGCCCCAGTCAAGACGCTGCCGCTTATCAGACGTAGATGCACTTGGA
>JAPKDN010000353.1 GCA_028822575.1 Alphaproteobacteria bacterium
CCTGATTTTGGTTGGGGTTTTTATCGGTGTTATGCGACCAGCCCGTTGGCATAATTCCGGCGGGCGAAGTCTCTCTATGGTCTCGAAGTCCCGGACCCACAGCAGGTTCTCCTTGAGGGCAAAGACATCGTCGGCCTGATCGACGGTTATCGCGAGAGTGAACAAAACTGGATCCAATTGCTGCTCGACCTGAAACGGCGCGGCTTGCAAAACGGTCCAGAACTGGCCGTTGGCGACGACACGATGGGCAACTGGAAGTCCTTGCGGTAGCCGTTTGGCAAGAGCTCACGACCAACCCAATCGAGAGTAGCTTTGCCACCGTGCGGTTACGAACCGTGAAGACCAAGGCATGCCTCAACCGCAAGACGGCGCTCACCATGACTTTCAAACTGAACTTGCACGCCCAGCGGTAATGACGGAAGCTCGACGGATCAAGCGTGCTCAACACGCCGCCTGAGAGCTTCATCACCAACTTCTGGCCATAGCTCAGCACCCAGCAGGCTAGGGAGCTTCAGCTTCAACGCGAACGGGACGTCAGAAAGTTTGGATAAACTGGGCGCATCTACAAAACAAAACCCACCGCGCCCCCACACGAGGGAGATTGCCTCGCCCGAACCCAAATTTGAAAGACATTTACAGACGCCTCACTAGGCATTGATATTTTAGACTTGATTCGTGTTGGTAATCGGAGGGTCAGGGCTTTGGACCCTCTAGGCAGCATCAATTGTTCATCTTATTGTGATTTACAGGGAAGAGGGGGCCAACGAGGCAACCACCGTGGCGCCGTATCAATGTAAGCCTGATAAGCGACGCCATGACGTTTCACCATCCTGGGCTCAACCATCAGTCTGACTAGACAGTCCGCAACCACTGACAGAGCCGAGATATAAGCGATAATGGGCATCCAGTCATAAAGCAGTTAGTGAGCCACAACCGCCAAAAGCACTCCGAGCATGATTGGATTGGGCGTGTAGCGAAACAGCCCCGAAGGGGTTTTAGGAAGGGTGTCGGTCCCGAGCCTACCAATGAAACCCGACAAGACCAGCAACACCCCCGCCGCGAAAACCGAGGAACCGAGCACCTGGATTCATGATCCAGGCACCGATTCCAGGAAATCCAACCTTCCCCCGACCAGGGAATATGGCACCACTAAAATCAGAAAACTCGGGAGAATAATCGTCACAAAGATGTTCTTTGAATACGGAATGACATGACCTTGTTTCCGATGGGACTGGAATTTATCTATAAATCCACCCGGAAGCACCGCGACGGCTACCATCACCCCTAATGATAGCGATAGAATAAGGGGGTTCGTTTGGGGAAGGAAACACACGATGACTACACCAAAGCGTGGACTCGCCCGTGGGCTGACCAATTATGGCGACATGGATTTCAGCCTGTACCTCAGGCGCGCCAACGCCGCATCCATGGGTTATGGTGGTGAAATCCTTAGCAAACCCGTGGTTGGCATCGCCGATACCAGCAGTGGGTTCAATAATTGTCATCGTCATGTTCCCGAGCTCATCGAAGCGGTCAAGCGTGGAGTGCTCGTATCCGGCGGCCTGCCGATCGTCTTTCCGACGATCTCGCTCGGCGAGACCTTCCTGAGCCCGACATCTATGATGTACCGCAACCTTATGAGTATGGACACCGAGGAGATGATTCGCGCCCAGCCGATGGACGCGGCAGTACTTATCGGAGGCTGTGATAAGACCATCCCGGCCCAGCTCATGGGAGCCGCCAACGCCGACATCCCCGTTATCTCGCTGATCACGGGGCCTCAACTCACCAGCCATTCCGAGGGTGAGCGGCTTGGCGCCTGCACCGATTGTCGGCGCTTCTGGGGCAAGTTCCGGGCGGGCGAGATCGACGAAGCCGGGATTAATAAAATCGAGTCTCGATTGGTGACCACCGCCGGCACCTGCGCGGTCATGGGCACCGCCAGCACCATGGCGTGCATTACCGAAACACTGGGCATGGCGCTTCCTGGCACCGCCGCGATCCCGGCGGTCCACGCCGACAGGCTGAGGGCCTCCGAGGCGTCCGGAGCCCAGGCGGTCGCCCTCGCCCTCGCGCCGGAGGGGGAGCGCTTGACCCCCGCCAAGATCATGACTTCGGCGTCGGTTGAAAACGCGCTCCGCGTGCTGCTCGCCATCGGCGGGTCGACCAACGCGATCGTGCATTTAACGGCGGTGGCCGGACGGCTCGGCATCCCGATCCCGCTAGACCACCTCAATAAAATATCCGATGAGACACCGGTGCTGATCGACCTGAAGCCGACCGGCGAGCACTACATGGAAGATCTGTTCAAGGCCGGTGGCATGGGAGTTGTGCTGCGCGAGCTGAAACTTCTGTTAAACCTGGATTGTATGACCGTCACCGGCCAGACCCTGGGCGAGCGGCTCGAGGGCGAGCCCGCCTATGTCGACCGCGCCGTCGTCCGTTCGATGGACGATCCGATCCAGCCCATGGGTGGCTTGGTATCACTGTTCGGCTCCCTGGCCCCCGGCGGTGCCATTCTCAAGCGTTCGGCCGCCGACCCGAGCCTGTTCGAAAGCGAGGGGCGCGCCATCGTGTTCTCGTCCTTGGAGGATCTCGCGGCGCGGGTCGATGATCCGGATCTAGATATCCAGGCCAATGACATCATGGTGCTGCAAAACGCCGGCCCGAGAAGCCCGGCCGCTATGCCGGAGGCCGGGTATCTACCGATCCCAAAGAAACTGGCGCGGGCAGGACTGAAGGATATGGTGCGCATTTCCGACGCGCGAATGAGCGGCACCGCCTATGGCACCATCATTCTTCATGTGACACCGGAAGCCGCGGTGGGTGGGCCGTTGGCGTTGGTACGCACCGGGGATCGAATAAAGGTAAGCGTCGAGAACCGGTCGCTCGATCTCCTGGTGGATGACACCGAGATTGAGCGCCGCCGCGCCGAATTGCCGGCCTCCATCGTTCCAAGCCATGCACGAGGTTATCAAAAGCTGTACTATGACACAGTGCTGCAGGCCGACGGCGGGTGTGACTTCGATTTTCTACGCGATCCGTCGCTGCTATAGCCGTTTCGACGCGATCCGCCGCGAAATGGGAAACGCCGCTGGTCATGGTAATAGAAAATCAGAGAGCCAAATGCGTGTTTTCCTTTTAGTCCCAGATTAACTCGGTAAGCTGGACGGGCGACTGTTCTCGCCGCTCGCCAGCGTTCGCCTAAGGTGCCTGGAAATAGCACCGCATCTGGCGAAACTGGGCTACCGACCCCGCTTGGTTCTTGATCGTGACGTGGCGGCGATGGTCCGGGACGGCTCGTTCTTCGACGCCGACGCTTATGTAAACTTCAAAACCACCTACAATCTGCAATACTTCCTGGGCCAAGCGATCGAGCGCGGAAAACCAGTGCTGATGGATATTTGTGACCACGTATTCAGCGGGCCCGACGCGGCGGTCAACGAAGCGCTGTTATCGGTCGCGACACTCGCCACCACCCCGACCGCCACGCTTGCCGATATGATCAGCACACGCGGCGCGACCACCGTGGTCATCCCCGATTGTATCGAGGGAGAAGGATCGTCCGCGCCACCGGACAAGCCCGCTGGATTAGTCCGGTTGCTCTGGTTCGGGCGACAAAGGAATGCCGCGCCACTTCTCGCCTGTCTCAATGATATTTCACGACCTCACGACGGCGCCGCGCGCCAGCTCACCGTCGTCTGCGATGACGCACCCAACCTCGCCAAAACGATCAGGGACAGATGCCCCAAACTCTCGGTTGACGGAGTCGAATGGTCTCCCCATGCTCTCGGACAAGCTTTGTCGGCCTGCCACATCGTTTTGACGCCCATGTCGGACGATCCCTTGCATATCATCAAATCCGCGAACCGGCTGACACACGCTTTATGGCACGGTCGGCCGGTGGCGTCTCAAGCCTTCCCCAGTTTGGAAGGACTCTCCGAGTACGTGTCGGTGTCGACAGATCTAGGAGCCGCGATCGGTGCCATGACCGGAAACTGGGACGAAACCGTCAGCCGGACCAAAGCTGGTCGCAGGGCGGTCGAGAGGGAATTGGCTCCCAGGATTAACGCCGGATACTGGGACAGAGCCTTGCGACAAGCTCTGGATCTGGTCGGAAAACAGACTCTAACCGAGAATGGTCGCTCCGGTGTTCGATTAAACCTTGGATGCGGCGACAAGCTTCTCCCGTCTAATATCAATGTTGACGCCGTGGTGGAACGCGACGGATGCAAGGCCGACATGGTTTGCGACGCGCGGGATCTAGAGCCGTTCGACGACAATTCAGTCGACGAGATTCTAAGCGTCCATTTGATCGAACATTTATCGCCTTGGGATGTCCCGGCCACCCTCGCGGAATGGGCTCGGGTT
>JAPKDN010000354.1 GCA_028822575.1 Alphaproteobacteria bacterium
CCTCAATCTGCTTCAGACATAGTAGAAAGATTCGGCAATTTGAAATCCCCGGCCTAACTTTGGCCATCGCTTGCGCGTGACGGGGATGATGGATCAAAAACAACGTCACATTCCCGCCCAAATTACGGATTAACTTTTCGCCAGTCGCAGATGCGGTAGGATACCACATCTGGTATAGAGGTGGTGTGGAGTTACAAAGTCCACCCATAAACCAAGGCCGGAATGGAACCATGGCAGGTCATTCACAGTTCAAGAATATTATGCACCGCAAGGGTGCTCAGGATAAAAAACGCGCGAAAGTCTTCACCAGATTAATCCGAGAATTAATGGTCGCGGCTAAAATTAGCGCTGACCCGGATGCGAATCCGCGACTTCGATCCGCGATTGCGGCGGCCCGAGCGGCCAATATGCCGAAGGATAACATCGAGCGTGTTCTCAAAAAGGCGGCGGGTGGTGACGACGATACCAGCTACGACGAAATCCGTTATGAGGGCTATGGTCCAGGTGGCGTGGCGCTGATCGTTGACACTGTGACGGATAACCGTAATCGGACGGCGTCAGAGGTTCGATCGGCCTTCACGAAATTCGGCGGCAATCTCGGCGAGACCAACAGCGTGAGTTTCATGTTCGACCGGGTCGGTCAGTTGATTTATCCAGTGGATAAGGCTTCGAGTGACACGATTTTCGAAGCGGCGCTCGAAGCAGGCGCGGATAACGTCGAGTCGAACGAGGAGGCTCACGAGATCACATGCCAGCCGCAAGATTTTAACGCCGTGCGGGAGTCGATCGCGGAGCAGCTCGGCGAACCGGAGAACGCTGGACTTGCGTGGAAGGCGCAGAACACGATCGCGGTGACTGAAGATCAGGCGCGTACGCTTTTGAAATTGCTGGACGTCTTGGATGATTGTGATGATGTCCAGACGGTTTCGGCAAATTTTGACATTGCCGACGATATTCTCGCCAATCTGACCGCATAGCGAGGCCTTGGGATGGCGGAGGCCGGCACGGTACGTTTTCTAGGTCTGGACCCGGGGCTTCGCCGGACCGGCTGGGGGGTGGTCGACGCCACGGGTAGTCGGTTGGTTCATGTCGCCAATGGCGTTATTTCCTCGGACGCGATGAAGGGTATGGCCGAGCGGTTGGTGGAATTGCATGCCGGTGTGTTGGACGTAATAGAGCGATATCGACCGGACTCGGCGGCGGTCGAGGAAACTTTTGTGAATAAAAATCCGGAATCGACATTGAAGCTCGGCTTGGCCAGAGGCGCGATCCTCCTGGCGCCGGCGCTTCAAGGGTTGCCGGTAACCGAATACGCACCAAACCGGGTAAAGAAATCGGTCGTCGGCGCGGGGCACGCGAATAAAGATCAGGTCCAGATCATGGTTGGTAAATTATTGCCAGGCGTTGAGTTCGCGAATGCCGATGCCGCGGATGCGCTTGCTGTCGCGATTTGTCACGCACATTTCGCGCAAACGCATCGAGCTATTGGAATAGCGCCGGCGGTCAAGGGGCGGCGCGGCGGCGGTGGAGGTGGCGGCATGCAGCGAGCGATTGCGGCCGCGTTGGCCAAGGAGGGCGCGTGATGATCGCCAAACTCAAGGGAATTCTCAATAGCCATCGCGAGGGCGGTGCTGTCATCGATGTTGGCGGAGTTGGATATCTGATCTTCGGCTCTTCTCGCACACTGGGGCAGCTAGGCGAGGTTGGGACGCCGGTATCCGTGCATGTCGAAACGCATGTCCGCGAGGATCATATCCATCTCTACGGGTTCGCGACGGAAAGTGAGCGTCGTTGCTTTCAAATGTTGCAGACGGTTCAGGGTGTCGGCGCGAAAGCGGCCTTGGCGATATTATCCGCTCTGACGCCCGAGGAAGTCGTGCAATCCGTCGCGGCTCAGGACAAAACAATGTTCACTCGCGCCGATGGCGTTGGGCCGAAATTGGCGACGCGTATCATTAATGAATTGAAGGATAAGACTGTCAGCGTGACGCTCGGAGAGGCGTTTGCGCCGGGCAAGGCGACCGCTGGTGTGTCCGCCCCCACGGCGGTGGATGGTGGCACCGTGGAGGATGTGGTTTCAGCGCTGGTCAATCTTGGCTATGGCCGTTCGGACGCTTATAGCGCCGCTCTAGCTGCGAGTAGAACTCTTGGTGATGGTGCCGCGTTGGATCGGTTGATCTCGACCAGTCTCAAGGCGTTGGCGTCTTGAGCCCTGGGAGCGACATGGATGGCGCTGAGGCGGAACGTCTTATCGATGGGGAGCAAAGCCCGACGGACAGACAGGACACGACGTTGCGTCCTCTTGTTTTGGAAGAATTTGTCGGTCAGCGTCAACTTCGCGAGAATCTCAAGGTTTTCATAGAAGCCGCGCGGGGACGCCAAGAAGCGCTAGATCATGTGCTTTTTCACGGCCCGCCTGGCCTTGGCAAGACCACGTTGTCGCAAATCGTCGCCCGGGAGCTTGGCGTCGGATTTCGGATGACATCGGGTCCGACAATCGCCAAGGCGGGGGATCTTGCCGCGCTGCTGACTAATCTCGAGCCGCGCGACGTTCTATTCATTGATGAAATTCACCGTCTCAATCCGGCGGTCGAGGAAGTTCTTTATCCGGCGATGGAGGATTTTCAGCTCGATCTGATGATTGGCGAAGGGCCGGCGGCGCGCTCCCTTCGTATCGACCTCTCGCCCTTCACATTGATCGCGGCGACGACTCGTTCAGGCTTGATCACGACGCCCTTGCGGGAACGGTTCGGAATACCGCTGCGGCTACAGTTCTATACCCCGCATGAACTACAGCGCATCGTTCTGCGTGGCGCGGGTCTTTTAGGCATGGCCTTGACGGAAGACGGCGCTGATGAAATCGCGAATAGGTCCAGGGGAACGCCTAGGGTCGCCGGGCGCCTGCTGAGACGGGTGCGAGATTTCGCGGGCGTGGCTGGGACCGAGATCGTTGACGCCAAGGCCGCGGACGCGGCGCTTAATCGGTTGGACATCGACAGCCGGGGCCTGGATGCGATGGACCGACGATACCTAGCCTGCATCGTCGAGAATTATGGTGGCGGACCCGTTGGCGCCGAAACCTTGGCGGCCGCGCTTTCGGAACAGCGCGACGTGATCGAAGAGGTAATAGAGCCCTATTTGCTGCAGCAGGGTTTAATTGGACGCACGCCGCGTGGACGAGTGCTTTCACCCGCCGCGTACCGGTACATGGGACTGCCTGAACCGAGAGGGCCGGCTCAACCCGATTTTCTGAGCGGAGCCGGGGATGTGGGAGTGGCGGATGACGGAGCATAACGCCATCGCGCCGGGCTCCGGACATCGCGTCGGCGTCACCCATCGGTTTCAGGTCCGAGTCTACTACGAGGACACGGATGCTGGGGGGATCGTTTATCACGCGAATTATCTTAACTTCGCGGAACGAGCGCGAACGGAGATGCTGCGTCAATGCGGCGTTGAACAGGGCGCGATGCGACGCGACGAGGGTCTAGGTTTCACGGTCCGCCGCTGCGAAATCGATTGCTGCGCGCCCGCCCGGCTCGATGATGTCCTGGAAGTTCGAACAATCCTGCGTGATTTGCGGGGAGCCAGGGTTAACGCGGTACAAAGCATTCACATGGTTAAGAACAATATGGTGGATGAGGATTGGTTGGTTAGGCTCGATCTCATTCTGGCTTGCGTTAATGTCAAGGGGCGAGCAACGCGTTTGCCGGAACGGGTGCGTTGTGCGTTTGCCGCCGTGCTTGAAAACGAATAGTGGAAGGAGACAAGGCGTCTCATGGAACAAAGCATCGTCGATAGCGTTCAACTTGGCGGGTCGGTCAGCACCGATCTTAGCATTATTGGGTTGTTTCTAGCCTCCGATCCCATCGTTAAAGTCGTGATCATTGGTCTCGCGCTCGCGTCCGTTTGGACCTGGGCTATTATCATCGACAAGGTCATGAAAATACGCCGTCTTCGGGCTCGGGCTCGGGCATTTGAGGACAGTTTCTGGTCGGGTGGATCGCTCGAGGATCTTTACGATCGGATCGGCGGCGCGCCAACGGACCCGATGTCCGCTATTTTTGCCGCCGCGATGCGCGAATGGCGTCGCTCTACCGCGCGAGGATTGGTCTCTAAGGGAGAGGAAGTGCGCGCCAGCCTTCGGGTCCGAGTCGAGCAGATCATGAGCCTGACCATTGGTCGGGAGATGGAGTTGTTGGAACGCAATATGTCGTTCCTAGCGTCTGTGGGCTCGACCGCCCCCTTCGTTGGATTGTTCGGCACTGTTTGGGGCATCATGGACGCGTTTCAATCCATCGCGGCGACCAAAACCACGGCGCTGTCGGTGGTCGCGCCCGGGATCGCCGAGGCTCTCTTCGCGACCGCGCTC
>JAPKDN010000355.1 GCA_028822575.1 Alphaproteobacteria bacterium
ATCGGCGCTGGGTTTCTATGTTTTCGTAGTTCACAGCCTAACCACCGATAAACCCAATATCAGTTTGGCGATCTTAAAGGATCGTAATTACGTTATTGGTCTGTTGTTGATCTTCGTGTTCGGAATCGCGGTGTTTTCAAGTCTATTCATCCTGCCGGTGTTTCTTCAGAACATGCAGGGCTATCCAGTACTCTCAGCCGGCTGGGTCGTATCCGCAAGGGGGCTGGGAACCATGGCCGCGATGATTTCGGCCGGTTTTCTCGCCGACCGGGTCGAGGGGCGGTATCTAATTCTTGCGGGTCTCCTCTGTGTCGGCGTCAGCAATATCTGGATGACCTATTGGAACGCCGATGTCGCCATGGTCGAGATCATCTGGATCACCGTCGTGAACGGCTATGGCATGGGAATGATGTGGGTGTCGCTGACCACGGTTACCTTTTCTACCATGTCGGCGCAGTTCCGGGTCGAGGCGGCGTCGCTCTTCTCACTCATCCGAGCGATCGGGGCGAGTATGGGAACCTCAGTCGTAGTTTCGATCCTCGTTCACTCCAGCCAGACCAACTATATCGAGATGCGGGACAGGATTAACGAATTTGGCCAGTCCATGCGTTTCAATGGCGCGTCGTCGATGTGGAATTTGGACACCGCCGCGGGAATACAAGCTTTGCAACGCATGGTCTTTGGCGAGGCTCAGATGATGGCGTTTCTCAACGACTTCGTCTTTTTGGTGTTCGTCGCCTTCGTCGCGATGCCGCTTTGCTTCCTGCTCAAGCGTGTAAAAAAGTCCCCCGGTTAGATTTGCGTTAGGTATCGCGCGAACTCCTTTTCCGCGCTAAACTGGCATGGTGTTTGAGTGGGAGAACGCATCATGGCCCTGGCTAATCAGCGCATTGTATACCTCAACGGCGAATTCATACCCGAGAGCGAGGCCCGCGTTCCGATCAAGGATCAGGGATTCAAATTCGGCGATGCAGTGTTTGACACCACCCGCACCTTCGGCCACGAGATTTTCAAACTGCGAGACCATCTTGAACGGTTCGAGCGCTCGATGCGCTATCTCAAGCTGGACGGTGGTCACTCAATCGATGATTTCGTGGCGGTCACGGAGGAGATCGTGCGCCGAAATCTCCCACTGATCGCCTCCGACGAGGACTATTGGGTAACCCAACGCGTTAGCCGCGGTCTTTCCGAAGGCGATCGTGAGGCTTGGCCGGATTGGCCGGACGCCACGGTCATCGTCGAATGTACTCCGTTGCCGCTAGCCGCCCGGGCCAAGAGTTATCGCGATGGCATCGAGGTGATCACCCCCTCCGTGCGCCGCGTCGCGCCGGAGATGGCCAGCCCCAGGGCAAAGACCCATAATTACCTGAACCTTATCCTTGGTGATCTGGAGGTCGCGGCGCAAAATCCCGACGCGCTCTCGGTACTGTTGGATCGCGACGGCAATCTGGCCGAGGGCAAGGGCAGCAACATATTCCTGGTATCCGAGGGCAAGTTGAGGACCCCGCGAGAGCGTTTCGTGTTGCCCGGCGTTAGCCGTCAAGTCACCAAGGAGCTTGCCGCTAGGATGGGATTGGAGGTCGAAGAGACTGATATCGACCTTTTCGACGCCTATAACGCAGACGAAGCTTTCATCACATCGACTAGTTTCTGTATCTGCCCGATCCGCTCGATTAATGGCCGCACCATGGCTGAGGGGAGGATCCCCGGCCCGATCACGAAGAAGCTGATCTCAGCCTATGTCGACATGGTCGGGTTTGATTGGTATGCACAGTATCTATCCAGGTTAGCGTAGGTTTCATGCTACGGAGCCCCGCCGTGGGGCTTAGTGGGGTCTATGCAACCGCATCCCCCACCTGATTCCCTTCATCGACCCTGCGATTCTCACGAGCGCCTGTGAAAATCCGGCGTATCCTGTTCGAAAATCACAACGTGGTACGATTCAGGGAGGTTCCCATGGCTTTTGATTTAGTCATCAAGAACGGCATGGTCATCGACGGTTCAGGCATGGGGCGTTATCGCGCTGATGTCGGTGTGGAGAATGGCGTGGTCACCAGGATCGGCCGGATCTCCGAGCCCGCCGATGAAGTGATTGACGCCGAGGGCCATGTGGTCACCCCCGGTTTCGTCGATGGTCACACCCACATGGACGCCCAGATCTTTTGGGATCAGCTTGGAAGTTGTTCTTGTTATCACGGAGTTACAACCGCCGTGATGGGCAATTGCGGTTTCACCATCGCGCCCTGCCGCGAGGAGGAGGTCGACTTCGTGTTCCGCAACCTGGAGCGCGCCGAGGATATTAGCCGCGACGCCATGCTGCAGGGCATCAATTGGCAATGGGAGACCTTTCCTGAGTATCTTGACGTCATCGACAGTCTGCCCAAGGGCATCAATTATGCCGGCTATATCGGCCATTCGGCGCTGCGTACCTATGTTATGGGCGAGCGCGCATTTGATGGCGACGCGAGCGAGGATGACCTTAAGACTATGGCCACCCATGTAAAAGAGGCGGTCCAGGCCGGTGCTATCGGTTTCTCGACTTCCCGTAGCCCAAGCCACCTGACCTCCGATGACCGCCTGGTGGCCAGCCGCGTTGCGCCGTTTTCCGAGGTTCAGGCCCTGGTAGGCGCCATGGGAGAGATTGGTGCTGGGATCTTCCAACTGGCGATGGAGCGCGGCGATTTGGAGTATATGAAGGGCTTCTACAACCAGCTCGCCGACCTGTCGGAAGAGACTGGCCGGCCCGTGACCTTCGGCAGCCTGACGCGGCGCAAACTGCCCGGTCAGTGGCGGGAATTCTATGATATCATTGAGGAGCGCAACCGCGGCGGTGCCCGGATCTTCACCCAAGTTCATAGCCGCGAGATCAACTCGATCCTCTCCTTCGAAACCTCCACCCCGTTCGATAACTGGGATGTCTGGCGCGACGTGCGGAAGCTGCCGCTGGAAGGGCAGATGGCGGCAATGCGCGACCCGGAAACTAAGGCTAAACTGGTGGAAATCGCCAGCCGCCCTTATGAGGGCCCGGTGATCGCCGGGGCCGAAGCACAGCCCCCAGAATGGGACATCTTCTACGAAATCGACAAGGTTGCGCTGCCACATCCAAGCATGGCCGATATCGCCAAACAGCGCGGTGTTTCGCCAGCCGAGGCGATGATTGATATCGCGTTGGAGAGCAACCTAAAAAAATTCTTCCGCCAGCCGCTGGCGAACGAAAATATGGATGACGCGCTAGCCCTGATGCGCCATCCTGATAGCTGTGTAACCTTCTCGGATTCTGGCGCCCATGTTTCCCAGATCATGGATTCCTCCCTGCAAACTCATCTGCTTAGCCATTGGGTGCGCCAGGAGGAGGCCTTCACTTTGGAGCAGGCGGTCCGTATGATCACCTATGACACTGCGACCCGCTGGGGCTTCCATGACCGAGGCCTGCTGCGCGAGGGCATGGTGGGTGATATCGTGGTCATGGACCCGGACCAGGTCGGTGCCGAAATGCCCACTGTCGTCAATGACCTGCCCGGCGGTGCCAAGCGACTGAAGCAGTACTCAACCGGCATCAAGGCGACGGTGGTCGGTGGCCAAACGGTGCTCAAGGATAACGAGCATACCGGCGCCTTGCCGGGCAAACTGCTCCGGGGACCGCTGGCGGCGGCTTGAGAAAAATCTGAGCCTGTACAAGAGGTTACGTACGGATGACTCCCGAAAATCGCCTCGCACGACAAGGCCTTGTGCTGCCGGTCGCCGGCACCCCAGCCTTTGATTACGAACCGTTGAAGATCCATGGCGACGTGGTGTATCTGGCCGGCCAGCTCGCCAAGGAAGCAGGTGAGGTCGCACGGCTCGGCCGGGTAGGTGCCGAAATCGACGAAGCCGAGGGGATGCGGCAAATGCGGCTCTGTGCCTTGCATTCCCTGGCCTGGCTCAAGCAGGCGGGAGGCGGAGAGCTGTCCAATGTGCGCGGGATATTGCACCTCAACGCCTATATCGCCTGCACCGCTGAGTTCGACGGAATCTCCCGCCTTGCCGACGCCGCGTCAAGAATTCTGATCGATGCCCTCGGGCCTGATGGCCGCCACCCCCGCAGCGTGCTGGGCCTGATTCGACTACCTCAGAACGCACCGGTGATGATTGATCTGAAGGCAGTGTTTCATACGGAGATTTGATTAGCAATGGCCGGGAAAAATACATTTTAGTTCGATTTTTAGGTATTTTTGTGAATACGCGCAGCGGATTAGAGGGGAGGCCCCTCGTTCCGCATCCTGACGGTAATCGGCAGTTGCGCCAAGGAGGGCCTGGCCTTGCTGATGGGGCCAAAGTCCTTAGTCACGCCCTGGCGAATAGGCTCCAAGACCACGGTGGTGATGTTG
>JAPKDN010000356.1 GCA_028822575.1 Alphaproteobacteria bacterium
GCTGTGCGGCAACCCTGCTGCCAGATCCTCCCTGGTTCAGCAAGTGGTCGGGTACCAGAAGTTCACTCGGCCCAATCCGTGCTAGCGCGGCGCCAAGACCGATAGCGTCGGCTGGTTGAACCTGCAAGGCACCGGTCGACACATCAACCCAGGCGAGACCGAATGTTCCTTGCGCCTCCGCTAATCCCGCCAGGTAATTATGGCTGCGCGCCTCCAGCAAAGTCTCCTCGGTCAGCGTCCCTGGTGTGACAACGCGAGAGACCGCCCGTTTGACCACCGATTTGGCGCCACGCTTGCGCGCCTCAGCTGGATCCTCGACCTGATCACAGATCGCAACGCGGAAACCCTTGCGAATCAGGCGTGCGAGATAGGTGTCGGCGGCATGGAATGGCACCCCGCACATGGGAATGTCATCCCCGTTATGGCGGCCGCGTTTGGTCAATGTGATATCGAGAGCGCCAGCGGCTGCGACCGCGTCATCGAAGAACAGTTCGTAAAAATCTCCCATCCGAAAGAACAACAACGAGTCGGGATGGGCTTGCTTGATATCAAAAAACTGGACCAGCATGGGAGTAAGGCCGGCGGTAGATATGCCGCCCGTAGCGCCAACCCCGCTGCGTCCAGTTTGAGAGGCTGGATTGCGAGCTAGGGGTTTTTCTGGGCTTGGGTCGTGTTCCGTTGTCACCGGGTTGCACTTATTTGTGGATGAAGCGAGATTCTAGGTTGATACTACCACGCTGGGACGCCGCGTCGCCATCGCCCTTGGTATCTAATCTGGTTGATTTCAAACCTTCGCCATGTCTCAATAACTGCAAATACGCGGTCAGTCGGGTGCCGCACAAAAACCTATGGAAACGCCCAATGGATGACGCCAAGCGACAGACTGACCAGGACGCGCTTGATTTTCACGCGCTCGGTAAACCGGGTAAATTCGAGATAGCGCCGACCAAGCCGCTGAATACGCAGCGCGACCTCTCGCTTGCCTATTCGCCTGGTGTGGCTGTCCCTTGCCTTGAAATTGAAAAGGACCCGTCCAAGGCCTACGACTATACCGCCAAAGGGAACATCGTCGCCGTAATCTCCAATGGAACGGCGGTCCTCGGCCTCGGCAATATAGGCGCCCTGGCGGCCAAACCAGTCATGGAAGGCAAGGCGGTTCTTTTCAAAAAATTCGCCGATATCGATGGCCTCGACCTTGAGGTGAACACCGAGGACGTCGACGAAGTGGTCAACTGTGTCCGGTTCCTCGGCAAGAGCTTTGGCGGCATCAACCTTGAGGATATCAAGGCGCCGGAGTGCTTCATTATCGAGCAACGCCTGAAGGAATTGCTCGACATTCCCGTCTTCCACGATGACCAGCATGGCACCGCTATTATCACGGCGTCCGGCCTGATCAACGCCCTGCATCTGACCGGTCGTGATCTGAAGACTACGAGGCTGGTGGTGAACGGCGCCGGCGCTTCGGCAATCGCCGGGATTGAGCTGATCAAGGCGATGGGGATGCCGCACGATAACGTCATCATGTGTGATTCCCGCGGGGTCATCTATCAGGGTCGGGAAGCCGGCATGAACCAATGGAAATCGGCCCACGCGGTCGCGACCGATGCCCGTACCCTGGAAGACGCCGTCGCCGGTGTCGATGTTCTCATCGGCCTGTCCGTGAAAGATGCGTTCTCCCAGAATCTCATCAAATCCATGGCCGACAACCCGATCATTTTCGCCATGGCCAATCCGGACCCTGAGATAACGCCGGAAGAAGTCGCCAAGATTCGCCCAGACGCGATCATGGCGACCGGCCGCTCGGATTATCCGAACCAGGTCAATAACGTGCTTGGTTTTCCCTATATCTTCCGGGGCGCCTTGGACGTTCGGGCGTCGGAGATCAATGACGCGATGAAGATCGCCGCGTCCAATGCAATCGCTGAACTGGCGCGCGAGGATGTGCCCGACGAGGTTAGCGCCGCCTATGGCAAGCCTCTGCAATTCGGGCGTGAGTACATTATCCCAGCACCGTTCGATCCTAGATTGATTGTCAGGGTCTCCTCCGCCGTTGCCCGCGCGGCGATGGACTCCGGCGTTGCCCGACGTCCGATCGATGATTTTCCGGCATACGAAGCCGTGCTCCGCGCCCGTCTCAATCCAACGGCGAACGCGCTCAGCGGCATTCACGCTAGGGTTCGTCAGTCACCAAAACGCGTGGTTTTCGCCGAGGGCGAGGAGGAGCGGGTAATCCGCGCGGCTATCGCCTTCCGTTCCGCCGGCTATGGCGAGCCGATCTTAATCGGCCGCGAGGAAACCGTCCGCGAAACCATGGCCCGGCTTGGGCTGTCGGCCTCGACGGATCTGGAAATTCACAACGCCCGGCTTTCGGATCATAACGAAGAATATACTGCGAACCTGTACAAACGCCTGCAACGGAGCGGACACCTGTTCCGCGATGTCCAACGCATGGTGAATCAGGACCGAAACGTCTTTGGAGCATCGATGGTCGCCCATGGTCACGCCGACGCGATGGTCACTGGCGTGACCCGAAGTTTTGGCGTCAATCACGAATACATCACGCGGGTACTCGACCCTAAACCGGGTCAGCGGCTGATGACCTGCAGCGTCGTGGTCACCCGCTCCACCACCTTGTTCATTGCCGATACCAACATCAATGAGTTGCCGGACCCGGACGCCTTGGCTGATATCGCGATCCAGACCGCTAAACGCGCGCGCGCCTTCGGGCATGAGCCAAGGGTGGCGCTGCTCTCCTTCTCCAATTTCGGCTACCCGCATCGCGAGCACATGCAGCGTATTCGTTCTGGGGTCAAAGCCTTGGACGAACGTAAAGTTGATTTTGAGTATGATGGTGAGATGAATGTAGACGTTGCGTTGGATATGTCGCTCCGGGCGAATTACCCGTTCTGCCGCCTATCTGGCCCAGCGAATGTATTGATAATGCCTGCCCTTCATTCCGCTAATATAAGTTACAAACTATTACAGGCAGCCGGTGGCGGCACGATTATCGGTCCGATGCTGCTTGGCCTGGAAAAGCCGGTTCAGATTGTCCAGATGAACGCCACAGTCAATGATCTGGTCGAGGCTGCGGCGATTGCCGCCTATGACGCGGTTTCAGCCTGATATTTGATGTTAATAGCGGCTCTAACGATCGTTTAACGGAGAGACTCGTATCAAGCGACCTGTAGCGAGGTTTTTGGGCATGGAGTATCTCACGATCGGTCTGTGGCTGTGCGCAGTATCAACCAACGCACAGACCAACCTTTTGAATTCCGCAAAAGACCCGCTGGGTAAGATCGGATAAGGCGTTAGGTCAAAGGCTGGTAGCATCGGCGCGCAACGGGTGATCGGGGAACTCGGGACCACGGGCGGGTTCGAATACGACCCGGCGGTCCGCATCCCGCTTCCCAAAACCATAAGGTCGGCCCAATCAATCCTCGACAAATTTGGCTATGGCGCTTTCGGTCAAGAACTGGAACAGGCTCTGAACCAAGGCGCCAAAAAGGCGGCTCCCGAGGCAACGGCGGTCCTTGGAGGCGCGATCAAGGCGATGACCTAGCAAGACGAGCAAGTTACTATAAATGGTTTGGACGACGCCGCCATACTATATTTCATTTGTGCTACCAGCAAACCTCTCGCTCAACGGTTCGCGCCCATTGTCGAAAACGCCTTGGTGAAAACCGACGCCTTCCAGTCCTATGATACCTTCATTGGCCAGTATAAAGCCGTTTCGCTTGCGCTGGACGTAAAGGCCGGCTTGCCCTCGCATGTGGTTCGAAAGGCACTGAACGAATTATTCCTCTATATAGGCAAGGTAGAGGCCTCGATCTGCAAAAACCCGTCGGCGTGGTCTATGGGAATGCTAAAGACAGTGTTTTGGGGGCTGTAGAACGGGGCGCGGATCTCGTTTTGAGCGGAGTGCGCCCAGACCTCTTTGGACGAGCCTTGGACATCCGCGCGTACAACACTGGGAGGCACATTGCTCAGTGAAGTCGCTTTTTTTGAATTCGATGGCAAACTCCGGATAGAGCGCTTGTGAGAAGCCGCGCTAAGAAGCAGCATGTTAAGTCATGGGAGTGATCCGATCATGCCAACGATCTTGTATGCCACCGAGTATGCAAACGACGCCGCCCGCTGGAACGCGGTTGTCGGTAAACAGGCGGGCGCCGATGGTCGCTTCGTCTATGCCGTTGCCACGACTGGTATCTATTGCCGGCCAAGCTGTTCCAGCCGCCAGCCGGCCAGGCGCAATGTCAGGTTCTATGAGACCTGTGACGACGCTGAACAGGCTGGGTTTCGAGCGTGCCGTAAGTGTGGAGGGCGGCCCAAGGGAGAGGATGATACCCAACTGATC
>JAPKDN010000357.1 GCA_028822575.1 Alphaproteobacteria bacterium
ATCATCATCACTTCGTCACTATTGGGGAGACGATCCCAGTTATTCAAGGTCTCCGTCTCGAGGCAGACCATTATCGGTCAATCGTTATGCCAATCGATTCGGCGGCTAAGCTGAGCCTAGAAATCTACCTGAACTGACACACAGTCGATGTCCAAACCGTCAGTGAGATTCAGATAGGTGGTCTGGAGATCGAGGTCAGCCACCGGCCGGACCTCGCTACCGACGCATTACCAGCATCTTCTTAATCTCGGCGATCGCTTTCGCCGGGTTCAGACCCTTGGGGCAGGTCTTGGTGCAATTCATGATAGTGTGGCAGCGATACAGCCGGAACGGATCCTCGAGATCATCGAGTCGTTCACCAGTATATTCGTCCCGGGAATCGGCGATCCAGCGGTAAGCCTGCAGCAGAACGGCGGGACCAAGATACCGATCGCTGTTCCACCAATAGCTTGGGCAGGAGGTCGAGCAGCTGAAACACAGCACGCATTCCCACATACCATCGAGCTTCTCGCGTTCCTCTATCGATTGGAGGCGTTCCTGGTCCGGCGGTGGCGGGGTCTTGGTTTTCAGCCAGGGCTCAACTGATGCGAGCTGGGCATAGGCGTTGGTCAGATCCGGCACCAGATCCTTGATCACATCCATATGTGGCAGTGGATAGATCTTGACGTCACCCCTGACCTCGTCGATCGGCTTGAGGCACGCCAGTGTGTTGGTTCCGTCGATATTCATCGAGCAAGAACCACAGATCCCCTCACGACACGAGCGCCGGAAGGTGACGGAGGTATCCACCTCGTCTTTGATCTTGATCAGCGCGTCGAGAACCATCGGGCCACACTCATCGAGATCGATCTCGAATGTGTCCAGTCGAGGGTTTTCGCCCTTGTCCGGATCATAGCGGTAAATCTTGAAAGACCGAACCCGCTGGGCTCCAGCGGGGGCCTTGTGGGTGTCGCCGATCTTGACCTTCGAGTTGACCGGCAGGGTGAATTCAGCCATGGGACCTGCTTCTTTCTGTCGTTCTTACCGTTGCCCGCAACCTACCGCTCACATCAATAGACACGGGCCGCCGGCGGGATCGCCTCGATCTCGTTGGAGAGCGGGTTCATGTGCACGTCGCGATAGGTGACCCGATATTGGTTATTGTTATCCAGCCACATGCAGGTGTGCTTCATCCAGTTTTCGTCATCCCGCTCCAGATGATCCTCATGCGAATGAGCGCCCCGGCTTTCCTTACGTAGGTTGGCCGAGGTCAGCGTGACGATTGCCTGCCCCATCAGATTCTCCAACTCTAGCGCCTCGACCAGATCTGAATTCCAGATTAACGAGCGGTCGCTCACCGCGAGTTCAGGCATAGTGCCGGCGATCTGCATGATGTTCTTGACGCCTTCCTCCAACAACTCGTTGTTGCGGAACACCGCCGCGTGCCGCTGCATCGCCAGCTGCATCTCAAGCCGGATCTCCGACGCCTTCTTGCCACCAGAGGCGTTGCGAACCCGATCCAGGCGAGCAATCGCATAGTCCCCGGCATCGGCGGAGAGGGGCTTATGTTGTTCGCCGGCGCGCATGGTCTCGCCGGCCCGATAGGCGGCGGCGCGGCCGAATACGACGATATCTAGCAAAGAATTGGTTCCAAGCCGGTTCGCGCCATGCACCGAGACACAGGCGGCCTCGCCAATCGCCATCAGGCCAGGGCAAACCCGGTCCGGGTCATCGGCAGTCGGAGACAGAACCTCACCGTGATAATTGGTCGGGATACCGCCCATGTTGTAATGCACTGTCGGCATTATCGGGATCGGCTCGCGGGTCACGTCGACACCAGAGAAGATCTTGGCGGTCTCGGAAATTCCCGGCAAACGAAGCGCCAGGACATCCGGGTCCAAATGCTCCAGATGCAAATTGATGTGGTCCTTCAGGGGCCCAACGCCGCGTCCCTCGTTTATCTCGATGGTCATTGACCGGCTTACCACATCACGGGAGGCCAGGTCCTTGGCCGTGGGGGCATAGCGCTCCATGAAGCGTTCGCCCTCAGAATTGGTTAAATACCCACCCTCGCCGCGCGCGCCCTCGGTAATCAGGCAGCCGGCCCCATAGATGCCGGTCGGGTGGAACTGCACGAACTCCATGTCCTGAAGCGGCAGGCCGGCGCGCAGCACCATGCCGTTGCCGTCGCCGGTACAGGTATGCGCCGACGTACAGGAAAAATACGCCCGGCCATAACCGCCGGTAGCCAAAACCGTCTTATGCGCCCGAAAGCGATGCAACGTGCCGGTAGCCAAATCTAGCGCCATGACGCCGCGGCAAGAGCCATCCTCGTCCATAATCAGGTCGATGGCGAAATACTCGATATAGAACTCCGCCTGATTGGCCAGGCACTGCTGATACAGGGTGTGTAGGATCGCGTGCCCGGTTCGGTCCGCGGCGGCGCAGGCGCGCTTAGCCATCCGCTTGCCGTTGTCCAGGGTGTGCCCGCCGAACGGACGCTGATAGATCTTGCCTTCCTCGGTGCGGGAGAATGGAACACCGTAATGCTCCAGCTCGATCACCGCCGGGATAGCGTTCCGGCACATATATTCGATGGCGTCCTGGTCGCCCAACCAATCTGACCCCTTGACGGTGTCGTACATGTGGAACTTCCAGTTGTCGCCCTCGCCCATATTGTCCAGAGCGGCGCCGACGCCGCCTTGGGCGGCCACGGTGTGACTGCGGGTTGGGAACACCTTGGTAATACAGGCGGTCTTCAGCCCCTCCATAGTCATGCCCAAAGTTGCACGCAGTCCGGCTCCACCGGCGCCAACCACGACGACGTCATAGGTATGATCGACGATCTCGTATGATTTCATGACCTAGGATCCTAAAGGGCGAGCTTGAGAACGGAGAACACGGCCGCCACGCCGAGTACCAGGAAGACGAATTTCATGGCGATGAGCCAGCAGAACTTCCAACCCTCGTGATGGATGTAATCCTCAACCACGACCTGGATTCCAAGTGCCGCGTGGTAGAGGGTCGCAACCACCAGAAGGATCACCGCGATTGCAACCAACGGCTGCGAGAGCCAAGCAACGGTTTCGGCGTGTCCGGCGCCGGCAAGCCCGGCCACCGAGGCGACGAACCACATGATCAAGGGTATCAACGCGATCGCGGTCAGACGCTGCATCCACCAGTGGTGCACGCCTTCCTTGGCGGATCCCATACCGCGGACCCGGCCAAGATCGGATCGCATGCTCTTATCACTCATATCCGCATCCCTCCGACTAGGCCGACAGGCCGATGGCCCAGGCGATTGCCGTCAGCACGACGGAACCCGCCAGGGTCGCCCAACCGGTTTTATACGCCGCGTCCAACTCAAACCCATAACCGGCGTCCCAGAACAAATGCCTGATGCCGTTGCAAAGATGGAAGAAAACCGCCCAGGAGAACCCAAGCAGGACCAACAGCCCGATCCAGGAGCCCATAATTTTTTGGACATAAGAGAAATACTCGGCACCACCGGCGGCGGCCATGATCCACCAGACCAAAAAGATCGAACCTGCGCCGAGCGCGACACCCGTCGCCCGGTGGGTAATCGACAGCACCGACGTAAGCTGTGGCCGATAGACTTGTAGATGCGGTGACATCGGACGGTTGGAACCGCTCATACTTCACCTTCCAGAAGGAGGTTGGCCAAAAAAGGCATGGCTATTTATTTCTTACGATTATAGAGCCCTTTTACAGGGTGTCGAGCCGTATAGCGTTCGTGGACTCATTTTATCTATGCCTGAGACAACCTGCATGAGCGGCTGGATGCGCTACTCTTGTCGCGATGGAGCTCCGAACGCGAGGTAAAGCGCCACCCTACCACTGTGATATGTTAACGAAGATAGGCGGTTCGAGTACATCCCATTCGGAAAAAACACCGCTACAGCACTACCGTCGCGAATCAATCCGCGTAATCGGGTTCTTTCTTATCCAGAATCCGCTTTAGAGCATCGAAATGCCATTCTGCGTTGGGCTTGCCACCATAGCGCATCGAGCCGCCTCTATACGTCGCGTAGGTCTTCTCGATGACCGGCTCAGGAAGGTTGCGCAGGGGACGTCCGGTCCACATGGCGTAAAGCTGCACCTGGGCGACCCGCTCAAGGTAATACAACCGATCATAGGCGGCCGCGACGGTTTCGCCAAGAGTCAACGCGCCGTGATTGGCCATCAACATGACGGTGTTGTCGCCACAAACCTCGGCCAACCGCGTACCTTCGGCCGGGTCAAGGCCCGGGCCATCATAGGACTCGTCATAGCCAGTCTTCATCATCGTGCCGAGCTCGGTTTGACCGATCGGCTGGATATGCTGATCCTCCAGCCGGGTCAGCGCGCTAG
>JAPKDN010000358.1 GCA_028822575.1 Alphaproteobacteria bacterium
CGCGAAGCGGTTCCCGGCACCGTCGCCAAAGAGCCTTGCGTCACGGTGGTCGCTGGCGCAATTTGCCTCTCGAAGTACATCTGGTTTTATTGGCGGACGCCGTCAAGGGGAACAATGAACGCTGTTGTCGAGGAACGTCGCGGGTCTGTCCTGATCATTAAATTGAGTAACCCGCCGGTAAACGGTCTTGGGGCGGCCTTGCGCACCGAATTGGCCGCCGCTATCACCGCCGGTCAGGCGGATAACGCGATTACTGCCTTCGTGGTGACCGGCGAGGGGCGGATGTACAGCGCCGGCGCCGATATCCGGGAATTCGGTGAGACACCGCCGGAGGGAACACCGGACCTTAATGAGGTCATCGGTCAGCTGGAGATGTCTTCTAAACCCGTGGTGTCGGCCATTCATGGCGTGGCGGCGGGTGGTGGCCTCGAACTGGCGCTTGGCACGCACTACCGGGTTGGAGCGGCGAAAACTCGGGTTGGGCTTCCGGAAGTTACTCTGGGTATCTTGCCGGGAGCGGGTGGCACCCAGCGCCTGCCGAGAATTACTGACATTTCCAAGGCGTTGGAACTGATCACCTCGGGCCGGTTGATCTCGGTTAACGAAGCTCACGAGATTGGCATTATCGATGAGATAGCCAAGGGTGATCTGGTGGACGCGGCGGTCGCAGCCGCGGAACGTCTGGTCGCGGAAGGCGCCATGCTCCGCCGCTCGCGGGAGCAAACCAGTGGCCTAGCTGGCGCAAGAGATAATCCTGGCTTTTTCGAGACCTTCGCCAAGACCTTGGCTAAGTCGGCGCGTGGGATGAAGGCGCCTTATGCCTGTGTGCGCTGTGTCGAGGCTGCGGCTTCCATGGAGTTCGACGATGGCTTGGTGTTCGAGCGGGCTGAGTTCACCAAGCTGGTAAGCGACGTCGAATCCGTCTCCATGCGCCACGCCTTCTTCGCTGAGCGCGAGGTGGCCAAGATCCCCGATATTCCGGCTACCATGTCGGCAAAGGAGATCAAGTTGGCTGGCATCATCGGCTGCGGCACTATGGGCGGCGGTATCGCCATGAATTTCGCCAATGCGGGCATCCCGGTGACCCTCATAGAGACTGAGCAAGCGGCGCTGGACAAAGGCCTTGTGCGGATCAGTGGCAATTATGCCAATACGGTCTCGAAGGGCCGGTTGAGCCAAGAGGAGATGGACCGGCGCATGGCGCTGCTAACCGGCTCCACGGATATGAACGCCATCGCCGACGCTGATATCGTCATAGAGGCGGTGTTCGAGGATATGAACGTCAAGAAGGCGATCTTCACCAAGCTCGACGCGATCGCCAAGCCCGGGGCCATCCTTGCCACCAATACCTCCACCTTGAATGTGGACGAGATCGCGGCTGTCACCAAGCGCCCCGAGGACGTCGTCGGCACGCATTTCTTTAGTCCGGCCAACGTGATGCGATTGTTGGAGAATGTGCGCGGCGCTAAATCTTCGCCGGAAACCATTGCCACCGTCATGAAACTCGGTAAGACGATCAACAAGGTCGCGGTGCTGGTCGGTGTCTGTGACGGGTTCGTTGGCAACCGTATGCTGCATCAGTATGGCCGCGAGGCGAATTTTCTGATCGAGGAAGGCGCGCTGCCGCAGCAGGTCGACAAGGTGATCTTCGATTTCGGCTTCCCGATGGGGCCCTTCACCATGGGCGACATGGCCGGGCTGGATATAGGCTGGGCGGTGCGCAAGCACAAGGCGGCGTCACGGCCGTCAAATCATCGGTATTCCGCGGTCGCGGACCGGATTTGCGAGCAGGGTCGGTTTGGCCAGAAAACGGGCGCTGGCTGGTACAATTACGGGCCTGGCAACCGCACCCCGATCCCCGACCCCGCTATTGAGGCGCTGATAATCCAGGCGTCCGAGGATGCGGGGATCGAGCGTCGCGAGATTTCTGACGACGAAGTCCTCAAGCGCTGTCTCTATCCGCTGATCAACGAGGGCGCCAAGATCCTGGAGGAAGGTTTAGCTATCAGGGCTTCCGATATCGATGTGATCTGGGTGCATGGCTATGGTTTCCCGCGCTATCGTGGTGGGCCGATGTTCTGGGCCGATACGATCGGGCTGGACAAGGTGTACCAGACCATGCGGCGATATCACGCGGAGCACGGGGAATTGATGCGGCCGGCGGCCTTGCTTGAGAGACTCGCCAAGGAAAGTAAGAAATTTAGTGACTTTAAGAGATAGTTTAACGTTTTAGATTAAAATTCGATCGCCGTGGTATTTCGTTGCCACGGCGCTCTCTCTAGATCTGTTCAAGGCCAGATGATATCTGACTGTATGACGGGTATTCAGGGCTCCTGGGAGACGAGAAATGCGGGAAGCGGTAATCGTATCAACGGCGCGGACGCCCATCGGCAAGGCGTTCCGAGGCGCCTTCAACAATACCCATGGCGCTACCCTGGGCGGTCACGCGGTCAAGCACGCGGTCGAACGCTCCGGCTTGGACCCGGCCGAGATCGAGGACAGCGTTATCGGCTGTGGCTTCCCCGAAGGCGCGACCGGGCACAACGTCGCTCGTCAGATCATGCTCAAGGCTGGCCTTCCGGTCAGCTCGGGTGGCACCACGGTCAACCGGTTCTGTAGTTCTGGCCTCCAGGCGATTTCGATGGCGGCGCAGCGGGTGGTGATGGACCAAGTGCCGGCCATGGTCGCCGGCGGCCTTGAGTCGATCAGCCTGATCCAGCCCAATATGAACACCACGAACTACACCGAAGCCTCCCTGATGGAGACCAAGCCGGCGATTTGGATGCCGATGATCGAAACGGCGGATAATGTCGGCCACCGCTATGGCGTTAGCCGCGAGGCGCAGGACGCGTATGCCCTTGAAAGCCAACACCGCACCGCCGCCGCCCAGCAGGCCGGTAAGTTCGACGACGAAATCGTGCCGCTGCCGGCGAGCATGATAGTCAAGGACAAAGAAACCGGCGAGGTAAGCTCCAAGGACTTTGTTCTAGAAAAAGACGAGGGCAACCGCCCCAGCACCAATATCGAAGGCTTGCAAGGCCTCGAGCCGGTGCGTGGCGGCGATCATTTCATCACCGCCGGCAATGCCAGCCAGCTTTCCGATGGTGCGTCGGCCTGCGTGGTCATGGATCGCAAACTTGCCGAGCAACGAAATATTGAGCCGCTTGGCCTTTATAAGGGCCTCGCTGTCGCCGGTTGCGAGCCCGACGAGATGGGCATCGGCCCGGTCTTCGCTGTACCGCGTCTGTTGAAACGCCATGGACTGACGGTCGATGATATTGACCTTTGGGAGCTGAACGAGGCTTTCGCGGTGCAGGTTCTGTATTGCCGTGACCAGCTCGGCATCCCAGACGAGAAACTGAACGTCAATGGCGGCTCGATCTCGATCGGTCACCCCTATGGCATGAGCGGCGCTCGGATGACCGGCCACGCCTTGATTGAGGGTAAAAAGCGTGGCGCCAAGAATGTCGTGATCACCATGTGTGTGGGCGGTGGCATGGGTGTTGCCGGCCTGTTCGAAGTGCTCTGAGCGGAGATACCGATGGAATTGATTCTATCCCAAGAGGAAGAAGCCTTCCGGCTCGAGGTTCGCGAATTCCTGCAAGGAGAGGTGCCCGAGGAGGTCAAGCGCAAGACCATGACCGGCTTCAGGCTTTCCAAGGAAGAACACGAGTCCTGGCAGAAGAAGCTCTACGCCAAGGGCTGGGTTGCGCCGAATTGGCCGGTGGAGCATGGCGGAACCGGTTGGACGCCGATGCAAAAACACCTGTTTGACGAGGAAGCCGCCGCGGCCGGCGCGCCGCCGGTTATCGCTTTTGGCGTGACCATGGTGGCCCCAGTGATCATGGCTTTCGGCAACCAGGCCCAGAAAGACTACTACCTGCCGCGCATCCTACGGTCCGACGATTGGTGGTGTCAGGGCTATTCCGAGCCGGGATCGGGTTCCGACCTTGCCTCGCTTCGCTGCAAGGCGGAGCTGAATGGTGATCACTACGTTGTCAACGGCCAGAAGACCTGGACCAGTCTGGCTCAGCACGCCAACCTGATGTTCTGCCTGACCCGCACCTCCGACGCTGGCAAGCGTCAGGAGGGAATCACCTTCTTGCTTATCGATATGGATCAACCGGGCGTGACGGTGCAGCCGATCACCACCATCGATGGAAGCCAGGAGATCAATAACGTCTTCCTCGAAGACGTGAAGGTCCCGGTCGCCAACCGCGTCGGCGAAGAGGGCAAGGGTTGGACCTACGCGAAATATCTGTTGGGCCACGAGCGCACCAGTATTGCCGCCGTCGGCCGCTCCAAGGCACAGCTCAAGCGCCTGCGGACCATTGCATCGGCGGAGCA
>JAPKDN010000359.1 GCA_028822575.1 Alphaproteobacteria bacterium
AGAACACTTGCAGTTCGGGCGCTCAGGTAGTTCAGTCCGGGGCAGGCCGGCTGATACAAAAATATTCCCGGACCATTCGTCATCCGGCTACCGGACGGGCCGCCCGGTCGGCGGTAAACTATGCTGCGCTGGAGCGTGCCGTCATCATGTACCCAGACGATCGCTCTGCCTGGAGAGATCTGGGGCTCGCGCTGCTCGAGAACAACGATTTCGATGCGGCAATCGCGGCGATGGAGGTTGCCAAGGCTATCCCGCTTCCGGACAACCAGGACGATATGCTGGAGAATTATCGCCTGCAGACATCAGTTGACGTCGGCCGGTCTCCGGGGGGCGAGGTCGGCTCCGCCTGCTTGGGTTTCAATCCACCGCTCACGCGCGATGATGGGCAGCGGTACGATGATTATGTGGATGTGAAACCCGCCTTGCGGGATCTCGTGATCGCGGTCAGGGCCGGCAGGTTGTGCCTTGACGGCTTTGCCTTTGGCGCCGAGTACCACGTCTCGCTTCGCCCGAGGTTGCCCGGCGGCGATGCCCTTACAACGATCACCAAGAAAGATGTTGCGGTATTGATCCCAGACCGCAAACCCACGATTTCCTTCAAGGAAGGCGGCTATATCCTGCCGCGCCACGGCGCACAGATTGTTCCCCTGGAGACGATCAATATTGCAAGCGTGGGGATCAAAGTTCTCCATATAACCGAGCGTAATCTGGTCAACAAACTGCGGCGCGGTTTCCTCGGCTCGCTGGACGCCGGGGATGTCCATGGCATTATTGATAATGACGGTGCCCTGGTTTTCGAGGGCAGGATCGACCTTCCTGCAAGAACGAACAAGTCCGTGGTCTCGGGCCTCAAGATCGGGGAGTTGATCGGCCAAAAGCTTGCCTCCGGATTATACATCATCATTGCCGGGGAAATCCCTGCAGGCGCCTCAAAATGGAAACCGGAAACCACGCAGTGGCTCGTGGTCAACGATATTGGAACCAGCCTGTTTCAGGGGCCGGACGGGCTCCATGTGCTGACGCGATCACTTGATAACGCCGGTCCCTTGCCCGGCGTCGCCGTGTCCCTCATCGCGCGCAATAACCGAGTGTTGGCTCAGGCGACAAGCAATGTCCGGGGATATGCGCATTTCGCGGCTCCATTGTTGAAGGGACAGGGCGGCGAAGAGGCGGTTCTCGTGCGCACGGAAAGCCTCGAGGGCGGTTTTGGCTTCGTTGGCTTGAAACAGACGGCCTTCGATTTTCGCGACCGGGGCGTGGCCGGGCGCAAGGTATCGGGCAAGATCGATGCATATTTATTTACTGAAAGGGGGATCTACCGCCCCGGCGAAGTGGTTCACCTGACCGCGTCCGTTCGTGACCGTAAGGGCAATGCCCTCAAGGGCGGGACCCCCTTGAGCCTGCGATTGGTTCGTCCCGACGGGGTTGAAGTCGATCGCCGGGTTCTCAACGACCTTGGCGCCTCGGCGTACATGAGGGATTTGCCCATTGCCGCCAACGCTCAGATGGGAGAGTGGAACGCCTACCTGCATCTCGACCCCAAGGGCAAACCTATCGGCCGCGTCAGTTTTCAGGTCGCCGACTTCGTGCCGCCAAGGATCGAGGTCAACGCCACGGGCGATCTGGTCCGAAAGGGACCCGGCGCCGAGGTTTCCCTGAGCGTATCGGCGGACTATTTTTTTGGCGCCCCCGCGGCCGGTCTGCGGGTCACGCCGAGGGCGCGCATCCGCGCTCAGCGTCGGCCCTACCCGGATTGGGACGGTTTTGTCTTCGGGCTAGAGGAGGAAACGTTCAAGGCCATTACGGTTGCCTTCGACGAGGGGAAACTGGATGGCGGCGGTCGGGCAACGCTGTCTTCGCTGATCGAGACGTTTCCGGATGTTACGACCCCCCTTGAGATCGAGGTAGAGGCTCTTGTTTATGAACTTGGCGGCCGCCCCCGCGCGGCGAAGGTGGTCATGCAGCTGAACAATCTGGATACGGCCATCGGTATTCGCCCGGGCTTCAAGGCGGGCGGGCTGGCGGAGAATACGCGGGCCTCGTTCGAGGTCGTTACCTTGAACAGGGAAGGCCACCCGATCAGTACGGAGAACCTTGAATACACGATCTACCTGGAGCACCGGGATTACACCTGGTTCAGGCGGCACGGCGCCTGGGACTTTGAGGTTTTCACGCGGGACGAGATACTCCGGGATGGCCGATTGTCAGTGAAGTCTGGCACCCCGGCACGGATTGGTTTTGAGGCGAAGTGGGGCAGTTACCGCCTTGAGGTCAGGGACCCCCATAGCGGGGCGGCGAGCAGCTTCAAGTTCAATGGGGGTTGGGGTGGATCGGTTTCGGGTCCGGACCGCCCAGACCGGCTCAATGTCGAACTGGACAGGGAAGAATACCGTGTGGGCGAAACCGCCAGGGTTTTCGTATCTACGCCATTTGCCGGAAAACTCGTCCTGGTCATCGCCGGCACCGTGCTCGAAACCATTCCCGGCGGCGACATCAGCAGGGCGGGCAAGTTTATCGATTTACCCGTGTCCAGGCGTTGGGCGGAGGATCCAGGCGCCTACATCATGGCAATCGTATACCGCTCAGGAAGCCTGGAATTGGAGCAGCAGCCCGGGCGGGCGATCGGTGTTACATGGCTGGCAACGGATGTCAGTTCGCGAGATCTGAATATCGCCCTGAAAACTCCGGAAGAGCTGCGGCCGGGACAACGGTTGAGGGTGGTTGTCGAAGCGGCCAGGCCAAATTCACAAACCTATGTTTCTCTGGCCGCCGTTGATGACGCCGTGCTTGGCCTGACGAAGTATGCCACGCCCAATCCCCTGGCGTACTTCTTTTCGCAACGGCGGTTGGCCTATGAGATCCGCGATACCTATGGCTATTTGATCAATCCCTACGGAACCGAGCAAGCTGTCATCCAGTCCGGCGGCGATGAAGCCACCGCCCGCCTGGACCAGGGCCTCTCGGTTCGGTCATCGAAGGTGATCAGCCTTTATTCAGGCATTGTATCCATGGATGCCCAGGGCAGGGCGGAAATCTCATTCGATATCCCGCAATTTTCTGGGCGCCTGAGGATTATGGCGACGGCCTGGAACGATGAGCAGCTCGGCAGTGCGGAAGCAAGCGTTCATGTGCGCGACCCGGTGGTGGCCGATCTTGTTCTGCCCCGTTTTCTCGCCCCCGGCGATACGGCGTTCGCGACGGCCACGTTCAACAACGTTAGTGGCGCCGCGGGCGCCTACGAGGTCTATTTTGAAAGCTCCGGCCCGGTGACATTCGACGGGATGACCGCCTGGAACTTCGATCTCGGGGCCAAGGATAGCACGAACATCGAGCTGCCGCTCGTGGGCAGTGGCGTCGGCACTGCGGCCATCTCAATGCATCTCAGTGGGCCCGGAGGCTACAGAGCGGTGAAGCACTGGAACCTGGCGGTGCGGCCGTTTCAAGCGGTTACGAGCGTGAAAACAATTGCGCGTCTCGGAAAAGGCGATGTGAAAACGCTAGCCCCGAATTTGACCAAAGCCTACCTCGAGGGTACGGCAAGCGTCACGCTTTCGGTTGGCTCGGTTCCGTCGTTCGGCGTTCAGGCGCTGGTTGGTGACATGATGGCCTATCCCTACCGATGCCTTGAGCAGACGACAAGTCGTGCAATGGCCTTTCTGTTCGGCTCCGGTCGATACCCCGCGAAAGGCTCGGCGGAGAGTTTTCCCGATGATCTTGCCCGTGAAATTCGCGCCAGTATAGATCGTCTGGGCACATTGCAGCGCCGCGACGGTAGTTTTGGCCTGTGGTCGTCAGCCCATCCCACGGAGAAATGGTTGACGGCCTTTGCTTCCGACTTCCTGGTGCGCGCGAAGGTGGCGGGGTTTCGCGTGCCCGGCAGCCTCCTCCGCGGCGCCCTGCACTGGTTGCGCGCCAGCGTTCAAGGCGGCCATCATTATGGGTCTGAGAATATCACCGCCGCTGCCTATGCTCATTACGTCCTGGCCAGAGCGCAAGTTGGCAGCCTTGGCAAACTCCGGCACTTCTATGACAGTTACAATGCCAAATTCCGCTCTGGCATGGAGTCGGCTTTTGCCGCGGCGGCCTTGAGTTCCTACGGCGATGCCGCCCGTTCCCAGCAGGCCCGTGATGCGTTTCTCGAATGGATCCCCAACGCGGCGTATTTGCCCGGGCATGATTATTATTCGAGCCCCACGCGGCAGGTCGCGGCGGCTCTTCATCTTGCCGTAGAAGCGCAGTTGCAGACCTCTAAACTGAGTGAGTTGGCAACCAGGCTGGCGGAAAATATTGCTGCCACGGACCGTTTCAGCACTCAGGAATCTGCCTGGATTG
>JAPKDN010000360.1 GCA_028822575.1 Alphaproteobacteria bacterium
ATCAGAGGAGGGCGCAGGTTTCATACCGCGACCCACCCTTCGGGAACAGCGTCAAAAGCCGCGCGCTAGCGAGTTTCGCGAGTTGGTCCTAGATCGATTTCAGGACTGCTAGGTTGTTCAGTTTGGCCCGCGTCGAGAGCGGTGGCGCGGTCATGCGCAAGAGGAACTTTGACCGGGAGCACAACAGCCAAGTCGCGAAGTACCACGGTCAAGATCAAAGTGATCTTGGAAAATTCTTACAAGGTCGCTATTCAGTAAGCTGCGGGTCACCCACCTTTTCCCTTCGCCGTGATCTGGTCATGACGTTCGCGGATATCCGTTGGCCACGTACTCTTGATGTAGGATAGCACGCCGATGATCCGCTCATCCGTCAGCACTCCCGCATATCCCGGCATTCCGGACGATTGGCCACTGATCCGCTCGGGGCCAAATTTGGTGATGGCGAAAAGCATGCCACCGGGATGATGCCAGGTATGGCCCGACGCGTCGTGCGGTGGTGCCGGCATTTTCCCGTCGGAGCCGCGCTCTTTCCAATTCGGCTGCCCCTCCAGATTGGCGCCGTGGCAACTTGCGCAATGAGTAGCGTAATCCCGCTTACCCTCGGCCACCAACGGAGCGGCGTCGGGCCGCAGTTTGAAACGGGCAGGAGTAATCGCGGGCGGCATCGATTTGGGTAAGGTCGACACGGAGGGCTCGACACGCGGCTGGACGGGTTTCATTTCCGGGCTAATCTTATACCCCTCGCCTTCCTCCAGGAACGAAACCCCGAGTCCAGTGGCGAGGAGCAAGAGCACGAATGCCGATACGACTGTTGAAAGGAACCGACGCCGCATCACGCCCAGCCTCTAAGAGCGCCGGATAGATCGTCCAGGATAGGGCAATCCGGCCGACCGTCACCGTGGCAAGCTTCCATCAAATGGGAAAGCACGTCACGCAACTCCAGCAACTGGGCGATTTTGGCCTCGATTTTCTCCAGATGGGTACGTGCTAGGGATTTTACGTCGCCACTCGCGCGGTTACGGTCTTCGTAAAGAGAAATCAAAGCGCGGCAATCCTCGATTGAGAAGCCCAACCCTCGGGCTCGTTTCAGAAAGGCGAGTTTGTGTATGTCAGTCAGGCAATATTGCCGATAACCGTTTTGCTGGCGGGCGGGGACCAGGAGGCCGATATCCTCGTAATAGCGGATCGTCTTCACCGGCAGGCCCGAGGCTTGTTGGGCTGCTCCAATATTCATTGCACCTCTCCGGATCATAGTCAGCTCGAGTGGATATAGAGCTTCCGGTTACTGGAAGGTCAAGTCCGCAGGGCGAAGTCGCCTAGGTAAAATAGACTATCCAGATCACGATGGTCGCCACTAGGGCCAAACAGTTCAATGCCAGCCACCCCCCGGCCCGGCCGCAATAGCGTCGGGATACCTGTGACATCCGCAAGGGCGGTCCCCTTGGCCGTTGGGCCCATCAGATTTTCTCGGAACACCGCGCGTTAAAGCGTGATCGCGTCTAAATGCATCCCAACCAGGACCAGGATCACGTTAAAACTGTCTTCGTGAAGTTCGGTTATAGGCGCGCGGTACCAGCGGAAACAAGGAGCGAGATACGCCTTCACCGCAGCCGGACCACCTATGAAAGAAGTGAGCCCCACGAATTCGCCGCCGACGAAACCCCAGAACAGTCAGAATGTCATCAAAATCAGTACGGCGACAGCAAGCCTTTTAAGCAGATCCAAGAATTCGAACTCGTCAGTGACCCTGAGCGCGCCGAGGCACACGACCAGTGGAAGCCTCGGGTCAACAGATACCAAACCTCAATGGAGGATTTGGGGCCAGTACGACCGTTTATGGGATCAGGCTTCTTTCAAAAAATCCATAAAATCCTTGGCGACGCAGGCGGCGCTAGTCTTAGCGAAGCGTTCCCCGTGTTCCAGCGTCGCCAGAAAACTGTCAGCTTCAATGCGTCCGTCCGGGAATAGTTCGCGGTAGTCGTCGGCGTCGCAAAATCCACGCGCCGCCGGTGGTGCCGGATCCATATCTGCCTGTTTTATATGCGCCGGGTAGGCATATTGGGTCACGGCCACCTCGGAGGCCGTGGCATGGCGGCCATCGCGATCGGCATAGAATTCCTCGCTCAACGCCTTGATCTCTGGAAAGCCAAACCAATTCGCAAGCTTGCAGCGGGTATGCGGACGGGTCGAGGTGCGATCAAAACTCCTCTCGGCATAGATCTCCGAGAAAGCGGCGCCGACCGTGGCGATATTACCGCCATGACCATTCAGAAAATAAAACCGCTCGAACCCATTGCGGGCGAGAGAGAGCACATAATCTTTGATCAACGCAATCAGGGTGGTCGGCCGGAGCGCTATCGAGCCTGGGAAAGCGAGATGATGCTGGGCCATGCCGACCGAGATCGTCGGCCCGATCAGGGCTCCCGCGGTCTTGGCCGCCAGGTCGGCGATTACTTCCGGGCATATCGCGTCGGTGCCGATCAGCCCGATTGGACCATGTTGTTCGGTCGAACCGATGGGGATAATGATCCCCTTGTTGGATTTGAGATGGTCTTCCACCTCAGCCCAGGTCAAGAATTGCAACCGCATGATCGCGTCTCCTACTTTCCTCGTTGTTTAGCGCATCACTCGCTCAAGCCAGGCGGACGCGGCGAGGGTGCGCGCGTCGGTGCCAGCCGGGCCAACGATTTGGATACCCAGTGGCAAGCCTTTCGGACCTTTGCCAGTAGGTATCGTAATGCAAGGCCAACCGAGGATCGTCCAAACCCGGTTGAATAATGGGTCGCCAGTGAAATCAAGTCCCAAGGGTGCTTCTCCGGGCGCCGGCAGCGTGAGGATCGCATCAACATTTTTGAAAAGGGCTGACTGAGTTTCACGTGCCTGATCGGCACGGGCCTTGGTGGCTGACAGTTTCTCATCCGACATGGCGATACCGAGCGCGATATTGTCTCGATAGAAGCGCGTGAGCCGCTCTGGGTGACGCTCGTATTCCCATGCCAAGGCACGGCCCGAATCACCGGTCATCACGACGGTCTGCAGATCAGCCAGCGCCTCGAAGCCGGCGCTAGAGGCAACGTCCAGGATCGTCGCGCCTTGGGCTTCAGCGCGTCGCCAGCCACTCTCAAGCGCTTCCAGGGCTTCGGCGCGCGCCTCGACGCTGAAGGGAACCATCACGCCGAATCTGGGTGGCGTATCCTTGAAGATATCAAGCGGCGGTGGCGAGATCCCCCGCAATGCCGAATCGAAGAATGTTACGTCTTCGACGCTTCGCGCGAAGGTGCCGAGGGTGTCCAGATAGTTCGAAAGCTCTTTAACCCCCGTTCGGTCATGCGTGCCCACGCTGGGTTTGAAACCGACCACGCCACAATACGCGGCGGGACGGATCACCGAACCGGCAGTCTGGGTGCCAAAGGCTAGCGGAACCTGATAATCTGCGGTGCTAGCTGCGGAGCCACTCGAGGAGCCGCCGGGCGTATGCAGCGGGTTATGCGGGTTTCCCGTCGGTCCCGGATTGCGCCAGGCAAATTCGGTGGTGACGGTCTTTCCCATCACGACTCCGCCCTGCCCACGGGTACGCACGACAATTGTGGCATCAGAATTCGGTCGATTTAGGCCATAGATCGTCGAGCCGTGTCGGGTCGGCATATCCCAGGTGTCGATGATGTCCTTCACGGCTACCGGGAGCCCCGCGAGAGGTCCTGGATTGCCCTCGGCATCGGCAGCCTTTGCCCCCGCCATCGCCTGCTCCGGGTCGAGATAGGCCCAGGCGTGGACGGCGGCGTCGCGCGCCTCCACCCGATCAAGGCACGAACGCATTAGCGCCTCGGCCGTAAGTTCACCCGCCTTGATGCGCCTTGCCGCCTCGACCGCCGATAGTGCGTGGGCCTCGGTCATTCTTTTCTCCCATCGAATTAAGCTGGTCGACCCTCTGGTTCAATCCCAAGCATCGACCCCAAGCCCTAGCTAACCGGAGATTGCGGCATTGTTTTAATTCATGCAACGACCGTATCGTAGCTAAACTCAAAGACCGACGTCGCGAATAAGGAATCGAATAATGGGCCGCTATATCGCTTGTCTTACGTATGACTTTGATGCCTTATCCTTGTGGATTGCCCGGGGTATGACAACGCCGACGCCCTTGTCGCGAGGCGAGTTTGGTATCGTCGGGACACAACGGATCCTGGATCTGCTGGCCCGCCACGGCATCAAGGCGACATTTTTTATTCCTGGACACACGCTGGAGAGTTTTCCAGGTATCTGTAACCAGATCCATGACGAGGGTCACGAGATTGGCCACCACGGCTGGACCCATCGCAAACCCTCGGATCTAT
>JAPKDN010000361.1 GCA_028822575.1 Alphaproteobacteria bacterium
GCCCCCAATCGACCAGCATCTCCTTCACGTCATTGATGCTGGTCGAAGGCCAGGCAGGGCTGAACATTAGGCTAGAGCGCACATTGAGCGGTCCCTCGGCTCGCAGGTCCTGATAGGCCGCCAGCACTTCACCGGCGATTCCATGACCTTCGAAGACAGAGGTGGTCCCGGTTGAATTATAAATCTCCATCGAACGCTTCAGCCCCGCGACCCGGTCCTCCAACGTGAACCGGGGAATACAAGCCATCAGGGTTTTCTCGATCAGAGGTTTGTAAACAAACTCATAGAGACAGCCGGTCGGATCACCTGTGGAAAGGTCCTTCTCGATCTGGATATGCGGCGAGGGAGGCAACGTGTTCCGGGTAATCCCGGCCCACTCCAGCGCCTTGGTATTCGCGATGGATACCAGCGGCAGAGAATTGCGCCAGTGTCCCCAGATGGCGCGGACATAGACCGGATGATCCGGCGCCGCCCTGTCCAGTTCATGGCGGTTTGGGAATCGGTTTTCCCCCAGAACGCTTGGGACGTTCTCATAAAACGGTGGGTCGCCAATAGGCATCGTGACAATCCATTCACCTTTGGGTGTCTGACGCGCCAGTTCGGCGATCCGTTGGAGGACATCGTCGATCGACCGGCAACCAGCGAGCGACGGCAGGGCTTCCTTCAGTCCCTCGCGATCCATATGAGCGTGACCGTCGATAAGGCCCGGCGTTACCAGCCGGCCCCGGGCGTCAATCCGTTTTGTCGCCCCATCACCAAGCGCCAGAATTTCGGCATCGCCGCCGACCGCCAGCAACCGCTCTCCTTTAACGGCGACTGCTTCGACAATAGGGTCCGCGGTGTCGAGCGTGGCGACTTTTCCACCGTGAACAATCAAATCCGCCGCCGCTCTCATGCCTTCTTCCATCACACGCCCCTCCATTAACTTCCGCCAAGAACGTCAAGATTTTTTCGCGACAAGCACGGGTGCTGTCACCGGTCCCATATGCCCCAAACCATCAAAGGTAATGCGCTCGGTATTTGGCAGGCGTCGCTCCAATCAGTCAAGAATACGCCCAGCCAGCGGCGGCGATCCATCACCGACTAGCAAAAGCGCGGGCATCATCAATCGATCCAAGCGCCGAGGCGGCCAGACCGTGTCATTCTCCACGCGTATTTCTGCCGACAGCCCCGCGCCATTCCGCACGGTCGCGGCGCGCACGCCCGCCGGCATATCGGCCCAGGCGGTCTCGTTCCATGCCTCGATAAAAGCGGCGGTCGCGGCCTCATACCCTTCCGTGCCGACCGCATCGCCGACCACGCGGGTAAGGGTGCGATCCCACTCGCGCTCTCGCGTGTCAACGTCGTCCCTCGGGTTAAGCGCCCGCATCCCCATCGGCTCATACAATATCAATCGGTCGACCGGGAGTGTCGCTTTCACCGCCATCAGCCCACCGATGAAATGGCCGAATAATGCCCACTTTTCGGCCCAGAAAGCACTCAACACCCAACCCGGAAGCCGGACCAGACACTGCGCTCCCCCGGCTTATCCGCGCCATTTACCCAGGTCTCGTCATAACGATGCAATGCGGGGATCACGACATGATGGCCGGCCGCCGCCAGTGTCTTGCCGCGCCAGGCGAGCAAGACAAGCCCGGCGGCGGTCGTTTGCAACAGAACAACGAAACTGGCGTCGTCTCCATCGGGAAATTCAACTGTCTCGACGGTCCCAAAATCGGTTTGATGGGTCTTCATCACACGGCTCTGTCACAAGCGCCGGATTGCCAGCGCGGGGACGCTGATCCTACCCTGTTCTCTTGGGGGTGACGATGGCCATGGATATCAGGGACCGCGCCAAATGACCAATTTGATCGCCGGCGAGGGAATCGGCGGGCTCACCCTGGCGTTAAGACTGCACCAAACCAGGGTGTCCGTGCGGGTCTTTGAAAGCGTGGAGAACCTGGCGGCACTCGGGGTTGGTATCAACATCCTGCCCCACGCGGTGCGCGAATTGACCGAGCTTGGTCTTGGCCAAGAACTGGAGAAGATCGGCGTCGCGACCGCCGAGCTGGCATATTTCTCCAAACGCGGTCAGCGGATTCGGCCGAAACCTCGAGGCCGTGCGCTGGTTATGACTGGCCACAGATCTCACTCAATCGCGGCAAGCTGCGGATGATGCTGCACTACGCGATGATAGAGCGTCTTGGCCTAGACGCGATCCTTGCCGGGCATCATCTCGTTGATTGGGAGGAGACCGCCACCGGCATCCGCGTCCGCTTTCTCGATAAAGCGGACGGTGGCGAGCGCGGGGTGGCTCTGATCAACCAGGTGGCGGAGCGTAAGTTTCCACCCGACGGTGACTGGCGGCACGAGGATTGGAACCGGCGCACCAATCTCACCGATTCTCTTCCATGGTTCAAAGATTGGATCTTCGACTGGCTCGACACGACCGGCCTGATCCGAGACGCCGAGAGTTTTTACGAATACCCGATGGTCGACCGCGGTCCTCTCAAGCTCTGGAGCCATAGGCGGATGACCCTACTTGGGAACGCGGCGGATCCGATGCACCCAATCGGCTCCAACGGTGCCTTCAGGCGATCCTCGACGCCAGGGTCCTGACCCGCAAAATTCAAAGCCAACGCCAGACCCCTACGGCCCTCCTCGCCTATGAGGCGGAGCGCCGACCGGGCACGTCCAAAATCGTGCTCGCCAATCATGACAACGGCCCCGAACAAGTGATGCAAATGGTCGAGGAACGGGCGCCCGACGGCTATGCCCGTATCGAGGAGGTGCTGAGCGCCGCGGAGCTGTAAGGCGTGGCGGCCGGATACAAGAAATTCGCCGGCTTTGACCGAGAGGCCCTGAACAGCTGGGGGTCGATCGTGGGCTAGGACAGCTCATCCGCCCACCCATCCCATACGCAGCAACTCAGAGACCCGGCGCCGAAATCGTCGCCCCTGAAAAAATGGCGCGCTATCATCCCCAACAGAATAGCCCACCACCGCCCAAGGGAGTCCCCATGGCCATCGCCGAGGACCTGACCGCCAACTTCAAAGCCGTCGACGCCGAGCTCACCTATATCGTCGATGATGGACTGCCCTCGATCCGCTATGTCGATTGGCCGGAAGAGGCGCATAACGAGCGGATCGCACCCTATGAGAACCGCCAGACCCGGATCCATAACGGTCGGGTAACCGGCGGCCCGTTCTCGCTTCCCAGCCACGGCTTCAGGCGGGTCAGCCACGACACGACGATGCGGGATTTCTATGACGCGGACGAGATTAAACGGGTATACTACCCAGAGACCGCGGCGCTTATAAAGGTCGAAAGCGGCGGAACGAGGGTCCATGTCTTCGACCACACCGTGCGCACCCCGGTGAAGAACAAACAGGCCGAGGGCTGGCGCCGGGGGCCGGTGCGCTATGTCCATAACGACTATACCGAGACCTCTGCACCACAGCGGGTACGCGACTATTTCCCCGACGCGGCCGATGCGCTGTTGTCCCGGCGCTTCGCCATCATCCAGACCTGGCGCTCCATCGCGCCGCGCGTGGAATCAGAGCCACTGGCCCTGTGCGACGGCAAGACCATCCCCGAGACCGGCTTCATACGCAACCAGCGCCGCTATCCAGATCGCACGGCCGAGACCTATCATATCTGCCACAACCCTGCGCATCGCTGGTACTATTTCCCGCTGATGAAACGGGATGAGGTGCTGGTCTTCAAAGTTTTTGACACCAACCCGAGCACGGGGGTTCGGTTCACCGCACATACGGCGTTCGATGACCCGATGACAGCGGCAGACGCTGCGCCGAGGGAGAGCATCGAGATGCGGGCGCTGGTGTTTTGGTGAGGAGGGTGTTTTAGGATTATTCCGTGGTCACCGACCGAGGCCAATCCGCGAACTCGGTTTCGATCGTGATGCTTTTGGCCAGGGCGACAATTGCCCGAACCACGTCAGGTTCGGGTGCGACGATCCTCCACCCGTTGATCAACAAAAAGACATAGGCCGCTAGAAACGCCGTTCGTTTGTTGCCGTCGACATAGGGATGGGCCCCAACGATCCCATGAGTATACGCCACCACGAGGTTGTGCGGGTCGTTTGTGCCATAACCGTGAAGATTTGTTGGGCGAGCCAATGCCGCTTCCAACAGACCCGCATCTCGTGTCCCCGATCCACCGCCATATTCGGCGAGTTGAATGTCGTGCATGGCATCCACGGTCGCCCGAAGCAGCCATTTCGGCGCCATCGTCATGCCGCGAAATAGATCACTTGGACAATTCTCTCAGCGCGTTGCGGTAAGCGCCGATCTGGTAGCCGCTGTCCCAAGACATACCCTT
>JAPKDN010000362.1 GCA_028822575.1 Alphaproteobacteria bacterium
TCACACCAAAGCAATGGAAAGCTTTAAAAATTGAATTCCCACGGTTGTCGGACGACATATTTATCGGAAGGCAGTCCCTTCGCTTCAAGCGACCATTTCCATCGTCATTATCGGCTGGACAGATCGCGAAACATGTTCGTGTTTCACGGCAGATGATCCAACGGTGGCGGAATGATCTCCGGTACCGAGACGGCATCATTTATTTATTTTCGCAGGTGATATGCGAGAGGCTAGATCGTCGGGAGAAAAATGCCGCCACTGAGCTTAAGTTGTCGAGCACGCGCTATGGAGAAATGCGGGAGAAAGTCCGTCGAGAGTGGCCAAGTACAGGTTCGGTGAGGTCTTACGCTGATGGAAAATATTACACAGACCCGGACGAGTACGTGGGGCATTTATATGAATCGGGATACGTTTTCGTAGATTAACCGCTGACCACTGAAGAACGGCCAGCCATATGCCATCTCCTCAACGGTGCCGAGGCCATCCTCTTGGAGAAACGTTAGGCTCGATACGGTTTAGGAGCAAGTATCGTCGCATCTCCCTGATCAACTGGTGTGGGGGAGGACCCGAGGCGGCTATTCTGTCGCTGAGAGATACCGCCTATGCGTTCTTCCGAGCACCGGATGATGAGAAGCAAGCCGTCCGGGCATCCATCCAGGCTGCCTGTTCAGCCACCAAGCCTCCGACGATCCTGATTATTGGTCATAATCGATTTTCACCAATCATCGTTTCGTGCATTCCCATACCAGCGACAATTGTCTATCAGGCGGAATCTGTTTGATGATCCAGGACCCAACAGTTTCCATCGATGGTATCGCGCTATGGGAAAATGGACGTCTGCACCCCGAACAGTTTGGGCTTACCAAGGCGGTGCTCGACCAATAACCGGAACTCCCTGCATTGTTCTCTTCACCGGAGCGCGATATTGGGCTTTAATTAGCGAAGATCTAGCGGCTGAAGTCATCATCGCGGCGGCATCCCGGGGAAAGGCTTCCACCCACCAAACCAAAAAACCCAGGCCAAGACCTATGTACTTCGTAAACTCTGAACGCCAGTCACATAGAGCCAAGAACCACCAGTGATCGATCTGTCATCCTTCTTCCATCCCAGTGCTATCGCTTTCGTCGGTGCGACGGAGGACGAGAGTAAACTAGGTGGCCGGCGATACCGCTCCTTGGTCGAGGGCGGCTTCATGGGGAGGATCTATCCAATTCACCCCAATGCCAAGACGGTTAGAGGTATACCAGCCTTCCAATCTATTCACGATACTCCAGGCCCGATAGATCTCGCGGTCGTGGTTGTGCCTTATGGAGCGGTGGAGCAAACCGTAGAGGATTGCTCGGAGTTAGGCATTCCGGCAGTTATGTTGATTTCTGCAGGATTCGGCGAGGTCGACGCCGAAGGCAAGCGCATCGAAGCCGAGATGGTCGCGCGCATTCGCAGCGCAAACGGTCGGTTGATCGGCCCGAACTGCGCCGGGCTTTTCTCGGCGGCAACGGGGGTCAATCTTGGCGGCGCGGCGGTACCCGCCGGATCCGTGGCCTTGGTATCGCAAAGCGGCAACCTACTACTCGATTTCAACCTACGCGCTGCGAACATGGGCCTTGGTTTCAGCAGACAGGTCGCGATCGGGAACGCCGCCGATCTAGATGGCATCGATCTGATCTCCGACAGCCTCGACGATCCAGAAACCAAGGTCGTGCTCGCCTATCTGGAAGGATTTTCCAAGGGCCGTGGACGCTCCTTAGTCGAATTGGCACGCGGCCATAGAGGACACAAACCCATTGTGCTTCTGAAGCCAGGAAAATCAGACGCAGGACGACAAGCAGCAATTACCCACACCGGAACACTAGCGGGCGAGGACCGGGTAGCTGATGCTGCGCTCCGTCAAGCTGGAATCCTGCGCGCACCTGGCATCGCGGAGGCCTGGGAAATGGTCGAGGCTTTGTGTCGATGCCCTAGGCTTGAAGGGGATCGGGTGGCGTTAATATCGGACGGCGGCGGGCACGCGACAGTGCTCGCAGATTCGCTTGGTTTAGCAGGCTTCAAGCTGCCAAATTTCGCTCCAAAGACACAGCGGGCCCTTGCGTCGTTCCTGCCGGTTCGCGCCGCGATCTCTAACCCTTTAGATTTTGCCGGTGTCGTCGAAAGCGATCCCTCGGTTCTCCCGCGCGCCTTGGAGGTTTGTCTCATGGACCCGGAGGTTGATGCGGCCGTAGTCGCCGGCCATTTTGGCGGTTATCACCGGATCGGCGGCGCAGAATTGGAGTGCGCGGAGATCGCCGCCGCGCATTTAGTGTCGCAACTAGCACGCAAGCACGACCGACCCGTGATATTTCAGTCTATTCACGCCGATACAACAACGCAAAGCCTCACAATTCTGCGGGAATCGGGCATTCCGGTGTCCCGTACGCCAGAGAACGCCGCCATGGCCCTCGGCGCACTTTGGGACGCGGCGCGTGGTTATCGGGTCATACCCAGCCCTGATTCGAACCTGCCCGCCGATTTCCAGGAAGTAGCCCTGCCTCTCTTGGAAACCGCCGACACCCAAGGCGCGCTTGCCGAGCCAGAAAGCCGCCGGCTCCTCGTGGCGGCAGGGTTTGATGTACCGGACACCCTAGTCACTGCAGATCAGAATGAGGCGGCCGCCGCACCATGGCCAAACGTTGCTCTTAAACTTATCGCACCAGGCATCGTTCATCGAAGCGATAGCGGCAGCGTGATCCTAAATCTCTCTGGCTCGATCGCGATAAGAGACGCCGTACAAACCCTGATCAACAAATGCCCAAGCCCTCTTCGAAAGGAGGCACGCCTATTGCTTACACCTATGATTGGATCTGGTATTGAACTCATTTGTGGAGGATTTAGAGATCCACAATTCGGACCAATGGTCATGTTCGGCCTTGGAGGAACTCTAGTCGAGGCCTTGGAGGACGTCACCTTCGGAACCGTACCTCTAGGACATAATGAAGCGCTTGAAATGATGGGCAATATTCGATCCCAAGTGCTGCTGAATGGTTATCGCGGATCAGCCCCAGTTGATCGAGACTTAGTGGCCCAGATTATAATGAAACTGGGTGCTCTCATGTTGGCTTTACCGACACTACTTACCATAGAAATAAATCCACTGATCATTACCGATCGTGGCCCAATAATCGCAGATGCCCGAGCCACCGTGGCAGAACAAGCGCCAACTTAAAACCAACGCCTGGCTTTACCGGCCTTCAAATTCTGGCGCCTCACGCTTGGCAAAGGCTGCAACGCCACGCTCGTTGTCGTCAGTCGCATAGGTCGCCAGCAGTCCCTCAGTCTCAAATGCCAAGGCAGTCTCAAGATCACCAATCGACACTCGATCCAACACTCTTTTAGCGAGAGCTATGGATACAGGCGCGTTACTAGCGATGGTCCGCGCCAAATCCATTGCTCGCTCTTGAAGATCCTCGTTCGGTACCACTTCCTCAACTAGTCCAATCACCTCCGCCTTGACCGCATCAACCTGGGCGCCGGTGTAAATCATGCGTTTGGCCCAGGCAATTCCGACAACCTTGGGAAGCAGAAGACTAGCACCACCCGAGATGAAACGTCCTATCGTCGTCTCTGGAAACCCAAATCGCGCACTCACAGCGGCAATCCGCATGTCCGCCGCCAGTGCGATCTCAACCCCACCACCAAGTGCATAACCGTTAATCGCCGCGATAATAGGAATCGGTGCGCCCACCATCTCACGGGCCAATTGTTGATTATTCCGCTCAATTCTCCGGCGCGATTGATCCTGGCTCTCACCACGCCAACTGGTTTCCTTCAAATCTGCGCCGACACAGAACCCACGGCCCTCACCTGTTACAATCGCGACCCGGACATCCGGGTCAATCGCCGCGCCTCGAACCGCCGCGACGAGTTCCTCCCACATTACTTGATCCAGTGCGTTCAGCACTTCTGGGCGATCTAACAATATGGTCGCAATGCCGTTCTCAACACTCAGCGAAATTCGGTTCCTGGCCATCACGAATACCTCGTCCTCTCATGCGCAGATTCATTATGACCGCATATGGCGAAGAATGAATGGAAATCCATCTGGGCCCTGCCTCTGAAATCGTTAGTCTACACCCGAGAGTTCAAACAATCTGTCCAAGCCGATTATTAGGCTAACCCCTCTACCCGACTTTCCCTGACTTCAGACCATCCCAGCCTGACTAAACGGATGCTCAGCAGAACATTGCCAGCGGACATGCCCGTTCGTAAGCTCAATCTTGGCCGCAATCTGCCTCAGCTTCACGTCAGATCGCTCCAGTGATCGCGGCTCTGGATCATCTTGGA
>JAPKDN010000363.1 GCA_028822575.1 Alphaproteobacteria bacterium
GTCCAGACTGCCTCCCGCTTCGATCGAGTTGATCATCCACGGCACGACGCTCGCCACGAATGCCTTGATCGAACGGAAGGGCGCCAAGGTTGGACTGCTTACCACTGACGGCTTCACCGACAGTCTGGAAATCGCCTACGAACATCGTTTTGAGCAATCCGACATCTTCATGCAGCGCCCAGCACCCCTGGTTCCAAGGCATTTGCGTCTTGGCGTGAAGGAACGCCTGGCCGCCGACGGATCGGTACTGCTGCCCCTGGACGAGAACTCCCTCACCGAACAGGCCGAGAGGTTGAGGCGGGAGAATGTCGACGCCGTGGCGCTCGCCTTCCTGCATTGCTTCGCCAATCCCGCCCATGAGCGCCGGGCCGCTGAGATCCTCTTGGGCCTATTGCCAGGTATTCCGGTCTCGCTCTCCAGCGAGGTATCCCCCGAAATCCGGGAGTATGACCGGATCTCGACCACCGTTGCCAATGCCTATGTGCTGCCCCTGATGAGCGGCTATCTCGAGCGGTTACGAACCGACCTGTCAATCGCCGGCCTTAAAGCCCCTCTACTGCTCATGATGTCCAGTGGCGGGATGACCACGGTGGAGACCGCGCGGCAGTTCCCGATTCGTCTGGTCGAGTCTGGCCCCGCTGGAGGTGCCATCCTGGCCCGAGACATCGCAGCGGAGTGCGGCCTCAACAAGGTGCTGTCCTTCGACATGGGCGGAACCACCGCCAAGATTTGTTACATCGACGATTTCAAACCCCAACTCTCCCGCGAGTTCGAAGTGGCGCGAGAATATCGGTTCCTCAAGGGAAGCGGCTTTCCGCTGCGCATTCCGGTGATCGACATGGTCGAGATCGGCGCCGGTGGTGGCTCCATCGCCTCGGTGGACGCGCTCGGCCGGATCAAGGTAGGCCCCGAGAGCGCCGGCGCCAGCCCAGGCCCCGCCGCCTATGGCCGGGGCGGCACACGACCAACGGTGACCGACGCCGACATCGCCATGGGGCGCATCGACCCATCGCGCTTCGCCGGCGGTAGCGTTGCGTTGCACAACGACAAGGCCACCAAGGCTTTGGCCAAGGGTGTCGGCGATCTCCTCGGTCTTACAGCCGAACAGGCCGCGTCCGGGGTCTGCCAGATCGTCGACGAGACCATGGCCAACGCTGCGAGCGTCCATGGCGTGGAACTTGGCAAAGATATGGAAGGCCGCGCAATGGTCGCCTTTGGCGGCGCCGCACCCCTGCACGCCTGTCAACTCGCCGAGACCTTAGGCATCGATACAGTGGTCGTCCCCACCGGCGCCGGCGTCGGCTCCGCCATCGGGTTCCTGCGCGCCGACATCGCTTACGAAGTTGCGCGCAGCCATTATATGGATTTGAGAGCCTTCGAGCCCAAGGCAATCAATCAGCTTTTCACCCGTATGCGCGAAGAAGCCAAAGCCGTCGTCAGGCTCGGCACCGACGCTCAAAATCTGACAGAATCCCGCACCGCCTTCATGCGCTATCGGGGACAAGGGCACGAAATCGCAGTGCCCCTGGTAGCCCGCGACTTGGGGGCGGAAGATGGTCAAACCCTGACCGAAGCCTTCGAACGTGAGTACGAGCGGCTGTTCAGCCGCACCATCCCGGGTCTCGGCGCCGAGGTGATGACCTGGACCTTGGGGCTTGGCACCAACGCAAGCCGGCCAGGCCAGGTCCCAGAACCGCCTAACGCCGGTGCTGCCTCACCAACCGGCTCCCGTTCGGTTCTGGACACCGGATCCGGCGTCTTCGAGGATGTTCCGGTAATCGAGCGAACCGCTCTGACCCCAGGGCAAACCATCGCCGGACCAGTCCTGATCATCGAGGACGAGACCTCGACCTATGTGTCTCCCCGCTTCCAGGCCCGGATCAACGGGTCCGGCTATATCATCCTATCCGCCACGGAGGCGCGATCATGACACCAGCCAATATCCGCCACCAGGTGATGTGGAACCGTCTGATCACCATCGTCGAGGAACAGGCCCAGACCCTGGTCCGCACCGGCTTCAGTGTCTCGACCCGAGAGGCCGGCGACGTCTCGGCCGGTGTCTTCGATCTACAGGGCCGAATGCTGGCCCAGGCGGTGACCGGCACGCCGGGGCATATCAACTCTATGGCGCTCTCGGTGGTGCATTTCCTGCACAAGTTCCCGGTTGAGACCATGAAGGAGGGGGACGTCTTCATCACCAACGATCCCTGGAAAGGCACCGGGCATCTGCATGACATCGTCGTCGTCACCCCGACCTTTCGCGGCGGCACGATGGTAGCGCTGTTCGCCAGCACCACCCATGTCGTCGACATCGGCGGCCAGGGTATGGCGCCGGACGGCAAGCAGATCTATCACGAGGGTTTGTTCATCCCCCTGATGCGGATGCGCAAGGGCGGCGAGATCAACGGAACCCTGATGGATTTCGTACATGCTAATTGCCGAGAATCTATGCAGGTTGAGGGTGATATTCACGCACTGGCCGGTTGTAACGACGTTGGTGGGCTTCGGCTGGTCTCGATGATGGATCAATACGGCCTGAACGATCTCGATGCGCTGGCCGAGACCGTTATCGAGAGCACTAGGACCGCGATGCGGGCAGCAATCACCAAGCTACCCAAGGGCAAGGTCCACAACACAATGACCACCGACGGCTATGATCGTGAGATCACCTTGAAAGCCTCGTTCGAGGTCGAGGGTGACACGGTGGTGGTTGATTTCGACGGCACCTCGCCAATCTCCGACTTCGGTATCAATGTGCCGAAATGCTACACCGACGCCTATACCAGCTTTGGCGTAAAATGCGTGATCGCGCCCGAGGTGCCGAACAACGCCGGCTCGCTTGCCCATATCGTGGTGCGGGCGCCGGAAGGCTGTATCGTCAATGCCCCGCATCCCTGCGCCGTAGTCGCCCGGTCCTCCGTCGGCCATATGCTCCCCGACGTGGTGTTCGGTTGCCTGCACCAGATCATGCCAGACAAGGTGCCGGCGGAGGGCACATCAGGCCTTTGGAACCTCAAGCTCGGTGCCGGCCATGGCATCACCGCCCGCGACCCCGACGCCGACCCAGCCCGCGCAAGCTTCACCGCCATGAGCTTCCATAGCGGTGGCGCCGGCGCTCGCCCCAACAAGGATGGCCTCTCGGCAACCCCCTTCCCCAGCGGCGTGCGTAACGTTCCCTGCGAGGTACTGGAAACCGTCAGCCCGCTGGTGGTCTGGAAGAAGGAATTACGACAGGATTCAGGCGGCCCTGGCAAATATCGTGGCGGCCTTGGCCAGACCATGGTGCTGGGCAACCGCGAGAAGGCCGAGTTCGCCATATTCGCTACTTTTGAGCGGGTCAAGAACCCAGCCCGTGGCCGCGACGGCGGCGGCTCCGGCGCCAATGGCTCTCTGGGTTTGGCCTCAGGCACCAAGCTGCGTGGCATGGGCCGCCAGGTCGTACCCATCGGTGACCGGTTGGTCGTGCATATGCCCGGCGGCGGCGGTATCGGCGATGCCGGCGAGCGCGACCCGGCAGCGGTTGCGGCGGATGTGAAGGCCGGTTATGTCAGTATCGAGGCGGCGGCGCGGGATTATGGGGTGGATGGTAGCGGCGATTGAACTTAGGAGGACGGCCATGCTGACCGATGTCATGAAGCGGATTATTCAGGAGAACACCATCGGGCTAGTCGCCACGGTCACGCCGGATGGCGCACCAGCGGTATCGCCCAAGGCGACCATGGTTATTCTTGATGACATCCACATAGCGTTCAGCGACATCCGCTCACCGCAGACTGCCCGTAATGTCAAAGCCAACCCGGCGGTGGAGCTGAACTTCATCGACGTCTTTCGCCGGCAGGCTTGCCGGGTCAAGGGTAGTGCCGTCTATCACACCAAGGGCGATGCCGGTTTTGAGGCACTGAAGCATCATTTCGCGCCCTGGGATTATCTGGCCGATAGCATCCGCGGCTATTTCGTCGTAGAGGTTACCAAGGCACAACACATCCTCTCGCCCGCCTATGACGCCGGCGCCGATGAAGAGACGATGAAGTTGGAATGGCTGGAGAAATATAACGCTTTGTTAGGGTAGTTGGGCCTCATAGGCCTCGACTAGCATCCCGAGAAACTCCAGCTCATGGCACTCGGGGTAATCCCGTTTGGCGTCGCACAGTTCGGTGATCCGGTCGAGGGCCGCGAGATATTATTCCTCGGTCTTGATAGCGCTGATACCAAGGGTCCCGGCGGGACCAAAAAGCGAGGTGGCCGCGTCCATGGATTTATCCCAGGGCTAGAAGATCTCGAAATATTCGCGGTGTTCCCAGTCCGTGACCT
>JAPKDN010000364.1 GCA_028822575.1 Alphaproteobacteria bacterium
TAAAGATGTCATCCCGGTATCCACTTGGCATAATAGAGGCGTAGCCCCAATTAGGGTCAATCGTTCGCCCGAGCGGGCTCTATCATCTCCCCCGCATATCCTCGACGTGATCGCTCCGCGCGAGGCGCGGCGTTATGGTGCGCGGCTATTACCAACAGCGAGCCCACTCATGTCCGATACCGACTCCCTTCTCGTCGACGCGACCACCCGGATCTTTCAGGATTTGTGCGATCCACAAATCGTCAACGCCGCCAAGGACGACGCCTGGAAGACCGCGCTGTGGGAAGCACTCGAGGATTCCGGTCTGACCCTCGCCTGGGTGCCGGAGCAGGCTGGTGGCGCAGGCGCCAGCATCGCCGACGGTTTCGATATTCTCGCGGTCTCCGGACGTTTCGCGGTGCCGATTCCCTTGGGAGAGACCTTGCTCGCCGGATGGCTGCTTGGGGCGGCCGGTCTCGACTGCCCATCCGGCCCAATGACCGTGGCCTCCAGCCGCCTTCGCGACCGTATCAGCATCACGAGTGACGGCTCTCTCTCGGGGCGGGCACTCGGTATTCCCTTCGCCAGCACCGTCGAGACCCTGGTCGTCCTGGCCGACCGAGACGGCGAGCCCCATGTGGTCCGAGTCGCGGCCGAGGATTGCACGATCGTCGGCGCGCCCGGTCTATCGGGTGACGGCCGCGACGCGGTGGCCTTCGATGGCGCCGTCCCTTTGGCGATCGGCCGGTTGCCGAAAAACCTCGGGGCGAATTGTCTGGCCCTGATGGGCGCGTCGGTCCGCGCCACGCAGATCGGTGGCGGTCTGCAGGCGATCCTGACGCTAGCTACCGATTATGCTCAGGAACGGGTGGCATTCGAGAAACCGATTTCAAAGTTTCAAGCGGTTCAGCACAACCTCGCGCGGTTGGCGGGCGAGACGGCGGCGGCGGTGGCGGCGGCAAGCTCCGCGGCGGATACCATCCAGAACACCGAAGGTTTCAACGACGCCGTGTTCTTCGAAGCCGCGGCCGCTAAGGTCCGCGCCGGCGAGGCCGCTGGTGAAGGCGCCGCGATCGCGCATCAGGTCCATGGCGCGATCGGCTTTACCGAAGAACATATACTGCATCGCTTCACCCAGCGGCTTTGGGCCTGGCGCGATGATTTCGGCAATGAGAGCGAGTGGGCGGTACAGCTCGGCGAATTCGTCGCCAAGGGCGGGGCCGATGAACTCTGGCCACTGCTCGCCTCGCGCTGAACCGTATTTAGATATCAAGGGCCACACCCCATGTCTCAAGCCATTCAATTCGATCCGATCCGCCTGCCCCCCGAAGCCGAGGAATTGCGTCTTGAGGTGCGGGCCTTTTTAGCCGAGGAAACCGCCAATGGCGGGTTTGATCCCAACACCACGGTCCTGAAAAGCATCTTCAACCGGGAATTCAGCAAGCGCGTCGGCGCTAAGGGCTGGATTGGTATGACCTGGCCCAAGGAATATGGTGGCCAGGAGCGCAGTTTCCTTGAACGCTATGTGGTGACCGAGGAATTTCGGGTCCATTGCGCCCCGACCGGCTCCCACTTCACGGCCGACCGGCAAAGCGGGCCCGTGTTGCTCAAATACGCACCCGAACATATTAAGCGCGAGGTCGTGCCGGCGATCACAAGGGGTGAGTGCACGTTCTGCATCGGCATGAGCGAGCCGAATTCAGGCTCCGACCTGTTCGCTGCCAGCACCAAGGCGACACCGACCGAGGGCGGGTATCTTATCAATGGCACCAAGTTGTGGACCTCGAACGCGCACCAATCCGACTACATGATCGGCCTGTTCCGCACCTCGCCGCCGACCAAGGATAACCGGCGTCACGGGCTCACCCAGTTTCTGGTGAAAATGAAACAGCCGAACATCACCATCAACCCCGTGCGCAATATGGCCCACAAGCATGAGTTCAACGAAGTGGTCTTCGATGATCTGTTCATCCCCGAGGATCACGTCCTTGGCGAGGTGGATGGCGCCTGGAAACAGGCCACTAGTGAGCTTGCCTATGAGCGTTCCGGGCCCGAGCGGTTTCTGGAGACCTATTACGTGCTGACGGAGCTGGTCCGCGTGCTTGGCGAAAACCCGGATATCCGGGCCGCCGAGGGGATCGGACGGTTGGTGGCACAGGTTCACACACTCCGCCGGATGTCGGTTTCGGTCGCCGGCATGCTGCAGGCTGGCAAGGAGCCAGTGCTGGAAGGCTCCATCGTCAAGGATATCGGCACGGTCTGGGAGCAGACTCTGCCCGACAAGGCCCGCGCGCTCTCGGCTTTCGTCGATGCAGAGCCCAGCAACCGAGCCGATTTCGACGAATTACTGCAACACGCCACGACGATCGCCCCAAAGTTGACTATCCAGGGCGGAACCACCGAGGTTCTGCGCGGCATCATCGCCCGCGGCCTTGGCCTACGATAGAGACCGCTTATGCCTGATCTTTCGGCTCTTCTAACGCCGTCCTCGGTGGCGGTTATCGGAGCGTCACCGGACCCTCACAGCCTTCGCGGTCGGATCATGGAGGTCATGGGCTGCCACGATGTCGATATCCCAATCTATCCGATCAGTCGCTCCCACGACGAGATCATGGGGCTCAAAGCCTATAAGGCGATAGCCGACACCCCGACTCGGGTTGACCTGGCAATCCTGATCATTCCAGCGGAGCATATTCCCGGCGCGTTGGAGGATTGCACGAAGGTTGGCGTCAAGGCGGCGTTGATCCTGGCCTCCGGATTCGCCGAAGACCACTCCGAGGGCGGCGAGGATCTGCAACAACGGGTGCTCGACATCCAAGCCCGCACCGGGATGCTGATCTGCGGTCCTAATTCAGAGGGTTTCGCCAATATGGCGACCCGGCTTTGTGCCACCTTCAGCCCGGCCGTCGAAGGCAAGGGCATGGAACTGATGCCGGCTTGGTCGACCGCCGGTCGGATCGCCGTGGTCGCGCAGAGCGGCGGAATGGGTTTTGCCTTCTATGACCGTGCCCGCGCGAAGGAGATGCGTTTCAGCCACGTGGTGACCACCGGCAACGAGGCCTGCTTGGAAAGTCTCGACGTGGTCGATCATCTGATCACGGCGGACGAAGCCGATGTTTTCCTGATGTTCATGGAGGATGTGAAGACCCCAGAAAAGCTCGCCATCGTTGCAGAAAAAGCCTTACGCGCCGGCAAGCCTTTGATCGTCACCAAGATAGGCCGCTCAGAAGCCGGCGTGCGGGCCGCCGCGTCCCACACCGCCTCGCTGGCCGGCTCCTATCAGGCTTATCAGGCGATCTTCGAGCGCTATGGCGTGATCGAGGGCAATGATACCGAGGAAATGGTCGATATCGCCGGGGCATTCTCGAACTATGCGGGGCGCCTCCCAGCAGGCAACCGGGCGGCGATCTTCACGGGTTCAGGCGGCGCCGGCGGCTGGATGGCAGATAGCTGCGCGGCAGCGGGCCTGGACGTGCCGATGCTCGATCCCGAGACTCGGGCAGACATCGACCAGCATCTGCCCAGCTATGGCACCTCGCAGAACCCGGTGGATGGCACGGCGGGGGTCATTAGAACCCTCGGCTATGCCCGGATCAGCAACATGCTCACCGCCTCAGACCGGATCGACGCGGTAATCGCCATCACCTCGGCCCGCAATCCCGCAACCCTGAGTCGCGAGCCCGACGCCTTGGCGGCGCTTGGGCGCGATACCGCCAAGCCGGTATTAATGTGGAGCTATACCCTGCCGCACCCGGACGTTGTGACGATGCTGGCCAAGTCTGGGTTGCCGCTGTTCACCAATATGCGCAATTGCACCCGCGCGCTCGCCGCGATGGCGACGTTCAGACGAAAACGTGACGCTTTCCTTGCTCAACCGGCCGCTAAGGCGACCGCTTCCTTGCCGAATTCCGTGACCAGCGCTTTGGAAGAAGCCTACGGGACGATCGCCGAGTATGACGCTATGCGTCTGCTCTCGACGGTTGGTATAGACGCTGTCGCGGGCGTTCTGGCGACGAGCGCCGACGAAGCGGCTAGGGCGGCAGAAAAGGCCAATGGCCCGGTTGCCCTGAAAGTCCAATCACCGGATATCTCGCATAAATCAGCGGCCGGTGGCGTCGCGCTGAATGTTGCCGGGAAGGACGCCGCGCGTCGGGCTTTTACCAAAATTCAAAATAACGTCGCCGCCAGTTCGCCAAACGCCAAAATCCTTGGAACCCTGGTACAACCGATGGCGAGACCCGGCTTGGAAATGATCCTGGGCATCAGCAATAATTCCGGCTTTGGACCGATGCTGATGGCCGGCTTCGGCGGCACCGCGGTCGAGG
>JAPKDN010000365.1 GCA_028822575.1 Alphaproteobacteria bacterium
ATCGGAAAGCTCGTAAGAGTCCAGTGACCTTATCTCCACGTTCCCAACGCCAGGTTGAATGTAGGTGCCCCCGGAAGACTCTCCGAACCATTGAACAGCACAAAATCCAGGCTCGTCCCCCAATGCCACCTCGTGCAAAGTCACGTTGTCGTCTGGAACGTTATGACGGAACAAATCCGCATGCAGCGCGGTCGGCTCGAACGCATGGAGTTCACGAAAGGCGGGGGCAAGCCACATCGCCCAAAGCCCCACATGCCCCCCGACATCAACACAAACCCGTCGACGATGCGCTGGCAACCGCGCAAGGCAGGCATCGATTTTGTGTATTTGGTATGTCGCCTTACCTTCGCGGAAGACCATTCCCCGCGGGTTATACAGCATTATTTCAACCAGATGTATTTCTTCCTCGGGTAACCATACGCCCCCTACCAGCTTTGCGTTTTTAGGGTCGGCCATGAAAGTACCTCATCCGTACTTCTGAACAAAAACCGACAAACGGCGCGCGGCCTCCGCCAAATCCTCATCGCTCGCGCCATAACTCAATCGCAAATGGCCCGCGAGTTCACGCCCGAAGCCCTCTCCAGGCAACAAGGCAAGCCCCTGCTCTTCCAAGAGCTTCCAAGCGAAATCAATCGCATTCCATCCAGTCTCGCGAATATCGATCATCAGGAACATCCCCGCGTCAGGTCTCCGGACCTTTATTTTTGGCACGGCCGATAATACGTCACAAATGAGGTCTCGGCGATGGCGATATCGCTCCCTGATGGTATCCACCGTATCCAACGCATCGGTAAGCGCCGTGAGCGCCGCGTGCTGAATAAACGGCGCCGCGCCAAACATCATCGAACTGACCACGTCATCGGCCGCGTCGATCACCTCTTTTGAGGCAACCATCCAGCCCATCCGGAACCCGGTCATGGCGTGGCTCTTCGACAAGCTATAAATTGAGATGGTCCGTTCCGCCATCCCATCAAGCATTCGAGGCGACACATGCTGGCACTCAAAACACATGGTGCAATAGACTTCGTCCGAGATCATCCAAAGGTCGCGCTCCAGGCAAATCGCCGCCAGAGCTTCAAGTGTTTCCCTGGGGTAAACCGCCCCGGTCGGATTGTTCGGCGTATTCAACATAATCGCCTTGGTCCGATCCGACAGCGCCACGCGAACCCGATCCATATCCGGCAAGAAGCCATCCTCGGGTGACAACGGAACCAGGATAACCTTCGCGCCCCGTGCCTCTAACGCACCGAGATATGTCACGTACATGGGGTCGAAGGCGATCACTTCATCACCGGGGTCAAGCACGCATTGCGCGGCGGTAAACACACCGCATTGAGCCCCGGGAACAATCGCGACGTTTTCCACGCCAACGGTCTCGCCGATTACCGTGCCATGAAAGGCCGCCGCCGCCTCGCGAAGCGGTTCTATGCCCATCGAAGGCATGTAGTGGTGGTTGCCGGCGCGCAGCGACGAAATCGCGGCCTCGACAATACGATCATCAGTCGTAAAATCATGATCCCCTATCGACAGAACCATTACATCCTCGCCCGCCCTTTGACGACGACGCGCCGTGCTGTGAATTGCCCAGGCGCCAGCTTCCTCGCCACCAGCCATTCCGGAAACGTAACTTGATAAGCGCATGACCAATGTGCCTTCTCGGACGAAGGGATTAATGGGTCTCGTATTCCCGCCCCAAGAGCCTGTCAACACTTGGAATTTCGCAAAGTATTCGAAACCCGCATCGGGAGTCACAAACGGTTAAGCTTGGAGCGTTTGGTGTTGATTTACAGCTAAGGCAGGGCGGGTCCTTCAATACCTGGGTAGCGCAACACTGAACGAGCAGGCTCTCGCCCCCTTGCCCCCTTGGGCGTTGCTTGCTATACGCCACCTCTAGTATTTCCGCCGGTTCAGCGCCCATCAATTCGCGCGCGTCCGGCCCTATCATCCGCGAGGACACATGGCTGAGTTCACCGACTACAAAGTCGCCGATATTTCGCTTGCCGAATGGGGGCGCCGAGAAATCGCGATCGCCGAAACCGAAATGCCAGGCTTGATGGCCATTCGCGACGAATATGGCGCCAAAAAGCCCCTTGCTGGCGCGCGTATCACCGGCTGTTTGCATATGACAATCCAGACTGCCGTGCTGATCGAAACCCTGGTCCACCTCGGCGCTGAGATCCGTTGGAGCTCGTGCAACATCTTCTCGACCCAGGACCACGCCGCCGCCGCGATCGCCGGATCCGGCATCCCTGTCTTTGCCTGGAAGGGCGAGACGGAGGAGGAATACGAATGGTGCATCCACCAAACTATCGAGGCCCCCGACGGTTGGCGTCCGAACATGCTGTTGGATGACGGCGGCGACCTCACTAAGATCATGCATGAGGAATATCCGGAACTGATGTCCGGGGTTAAGGGCGTTTCGGAGGAAACCACGACAGGGGTGCTTCGTCTCAACGAGATGGAAGCCGACGGCTCCCTCAAAATTCCGGCGTTCAACGTCAATGACAGCGTCACGAAGTCGAAGTTCGACAATCTGTATGGCTGCCGCGAAAGCCTGACCGACGGCATCCGCCGGGCCACGGACGTTATGCTTTCGGGCAAGGTCGCGGTGGTGAATGGGTTTGGCGATGTCGGTAAGGGCTCAGCCGCGAGCCTGCGCAACGGTGGCGCGCGCGTGATCGTCACCGAAGTCGACCCTATCTGCGCCCTGCAGGCCGCCATGGAAGGCTACGAAGTCTCGACCATGGAAGACTATGCGTCCAAGGCCGATATTTTCGTTACCGCCACCGGTAACAAAGACATCATCACCATTGACCACATGCGAGAGATGAAGGACCGGTCCATTGTCTGCAATATCGGGCACTTCGACACAGAGATCCAGGTCGACGCGCTTAAGAACTTCAAGTGGCATAACGTGAAGCCGCAGGTCGACGAAATTGAATTTCCTGATGGCAAGCGCGTCCTTCTTCTCGCCGAAGGCCGTCTGGTCAACCTTGGTTGCGCGACCGGTCACCCGAGCTTCGTGATGAGCGCTTCCTTCACCAACCAAGTGCTTGCCCAGATCGAACTTTGGGGCAGCAGCAACAAGTATGATCGGAGGGTCTACGTGCTCCCCAAAGCCTTGGACGAAAAGGTGGCCGAACTGCATCTGGCCCGGGTCGGCGCCAAATTGACCAAGATGTCGGAAGAGCAGGCGTCCTATATCGGTGTGTCACCGGAAGGTCCCTATAAGGCCGAGACCTACCGCTACTAAACACGACCACCTCGGCATCAAACTTCGGGAGCGCGCGCGAGAGCGGCGCTACCGTCGCCGTCTTGGATGCAAATTTCCATTCCGCAAACGTGTTTATGATCCCACCGCGGCATTTTAACCGAAATCGCGGCTAAAAAGTGTGACGGAATTACCGATCTCACAGGTTAAAGATCAGCAAGGACCTCGACCAGTTAACAAAAAATAGCCTGGAACCTGGATGAAAACATGAGGTGGGTGGTTTCTTTTGGGTTTCTGACCTTCTCATCGGATTGGCCCCCCAGCGGGCATGGGCGAGCAGCGAGGCATCTTAATTGTTGATAACCATCGGATCACTCGGCGCATCTCACGGGAACCATAGAAGACATTACCGAAAGCATTCGCACCGGCCACACCATCGGCGTCACCGGAAACGCTTTTAACATCTAAAACCGATATTAGCCGGCACCTAAGGCGTCCACGCCACTTATTGGCGCCGCTAAACCTCGCCGAGCCATCACGCCCGCCGCGCCATTCAAACCTCCGCCTTATTTTCGCGAATTTCAAAAATAGACCGTTATCGACGGGCGTACCGACCAGGCCTATGGTATGGCCTGCTTGCAACCTGACAGGACTTGGAAGATTCCACCCAAACCCATGCCTAGAACTCCCTATTGATGAGCAATCTGTCACCATGGCTTTCTAGGTCTCTATTTCTGACGTGTTGCTTTTTAGCGACACCGGACAGAGCATCGGCGAGCAATGCGGCAGTTGGGGAATTGACTTATCGCGCCTATTACGGCGGGCTCTCAGCCGTGGAGATCGACGCAAGGCTCGGTCTCACGGATAAAACATATGAACTATCCACATCTGGGCGATCGATTGGCTTTTTAGATTTTCTTTTCCCCTTTCAATCTACTGTCACCGGTCGAGGTGGGTCTGCCAAGGACAGGGGCCTCAAGCATTTCACCGTTGAGTCGATATACAGAGGCAAGATGCTAAAGATTACTGGACTCACGGGAACCAACACCGGCCCAGTTTGGACGGTTATCCCCCTCATACCGACCGACGAGCG
>JAPKDN010000366.1 GCA_028822575.1 Alphaproteobacteria bacterium
GTAAAGGGAAATTTCGGGGCGTTGTCGTCACTCTAGTGGTCCTTCTCGGACTTCGGTCACTAGGATCTGTGCAGGTTCGCTGGATGTGGTGGCGGGCCACTGGGAGCCGTGGGGATCGGCTCGCGACCGACGCGCATAGCATCGACGAGAGCCAGCATCTTTTCTAGTCGTCGGTCGGGGATACCCATCTTAACCAGATGGTTGATAGTGTTGTTGAGGTAGTCCAGGCAAGGCCCGGCGGTGCCCACCCCTTGAATGACTAGAGCCGCGAGCTCGGTTTTGGACAGGGTTCCAGCATATTGCGGATGCGTCCGGTCGACGACATAGGTTTGCGCAACAACGCGTTGCCCAGATAGGCCAGCGCCCAGCCCAGCTCCACCATCGTCCAAAAGAGTCATGCCCAGGCGCAAGGGTCTGTAAACGCCAGTTATCATTTCCCGTTCGTGCAAATAAACGAGCACGTTCTCCGCCTGGTCCGGCGCTATCCGGTAGGCAACTCCTCGGCAGGAACCACCCCGATCCAACCCCAAAACCAATCCTGGCACCTTGGGAGAACCACGATAGCGATGCGACCAGACGCAGAAGTGTCGATGGTATCCACGCAAGTGGGCAACGCTGCTTTGAATAAAATCGAAGCCAGGTCGCCACATGAGCGAACCATAGCCAAACACCCATACCTCATCTTTGGAAAACACGGTCACCATGTCTAGAATGCCTGCGTGTTATCAGAGGATAAAATCCTAGGGTAATAGACCTGACGATCAGGTCTCGCAACCCATCTAGTGGAGGTGTCGGCGTGCGGCGTACGATATTAACAGGTTTGGTGTTCGTGATCGCGCTGGGCGCTTATTGCGGGACCTGGTTATACATTTCCGAACAGTCGAAAGCGGCAATCACCACGTGGATTGCCGCCATGCCCAAAGACCGGTTTACGATTTCGCAAGATAACATGCGCCGTGGCGGTTTTCCATTCGCCATACGCTGGACAATCCAGGCCCCCTCGGCCGAGACCCGTTGGATGCTGGGTGATTTATCGGTCAAAGCGCGGTCGCTGGCCCTTTGGTCTGAGGTCTGGACACCCAGCAAGGTCTGGTTTCGTGCCGACAAACCGCAATCATCAGGCCACCATACGTCCACCGGCCGTGCCTGGCGCATGGAGATGGGCTCACTGTTGGGGATGATCAAGAAGACCGGGCGCAGCGCTTTTGAGGTTGAGTACACCGGCACCGATCCCGTCTTAAAAGAAATCATCTCATATGATGGAACAGTCACGAATCGCCTGATTGCCGAAGCCAAGGCAGTTCGCGGCGCGGCGCGACGAACCAAGTGGGACGTCACAAGCGGGGAGCTGATATCTCATGCTACGACCATCGGACTCGAGGACGTCAAGGTTCCGGCAATCGCCGAAATATTGGACGCCGAGACTGGTAACGCCCAAGCTCGGCTCACTCTGCGCGGAGCGGTAGGTAGCGGAAGTATAGAGGATCTTGTGGCTTGGCGGGACCAAGGCGGTGTGCTCGAGCTCGAGGAGCTCAATATTGATTGGGCGCCGTTGGACTTCGCCTTCGAGGGTACGCTCGCGTTGGATCAACAACTTCGGCTGTTGGGCGCCGGAACAGCGGATATGCGAGGTTTACCAACATTGATCGATAAACTGGTCGATCGTGGTGATATTAGAAACTCGGAAGCGACGATCACGAAACTCGCGCTGGCGCTGCTGACCCGCGTGGCCAAGGACGGCGGCGCGGCAGTGGTTCGCCTGCCGCTCAACGCTCAGGATGGAAAACTTCGCGCCGGGCCGTTCACGCTTGGCCGGCTAACCTCGATCGCCCGCTGAGGGGGGGGTTTCCTGACGCGCATCAATCACACCGCGCCGGATCGCGCGGGTGCGGGTGAACAAATCCTGGAGCGTTTGACCCTCGCCCCAACGGATCGCCCGTTGCAGGGCGGTCAGGTCCTCGGTAAAGCGCTGAAGGATTTCCAGAACCGCCTCACGGTTGTTCAAAAATATATCACGCCACATGATTGGGTTCGAGCCGGCAATCCGCGTGAAATCCCGAAAACCACCAGCCGAAAACCGGATGACATCGTTCTGAAGATCCTCTTCCAGATCAACGGCGGTGCCAACGATGGTATAGGCGATCAAATGCGGCACGTGGGAAGTCACTGCCAGCACCTTGTCATGATAGTCGGCATCCATCTCCTCAACGATCGCGCCGATTGTCTCGTAAAGCTTGCGCAATCGGGCAACCGCCTTCGGGTCAGTTCCCTTGGACGGCGTAAGCAGCCAATAGCGACCCTCGAACAATGCCGCGAAGCCTGACTCTGGACCGGAATTCTCGGTCCCGGCAACTGGGTGGCCGGGCACGAAATGCACGGTCTCGGGTAAGTTTGGTTGCATGTCGCGGATCGGCGCTCGCTTGACCGAACCAACATCGCTAACGATGCAACCGGGCTTTAGATGCGGCGCCATCGCCTGGGAGATCGCGCGATAGGTACCGATCGGCGTGCACAGAACAACACAATCTGCGCCAACGACCGCGTCGGCCAGCTCAGCATGGACAGAATCCGCCAGACCAAGCTGGGTGGCCCGGTTCCGCGATGCTTCATCCAGATCCGAGATCGCGAGGTGACCAACAAGACCAGCCTTGCTCTTGATAGCGCGGGCCAGTGAAGAGCCAATATGGCCAATGCCTACGAGCGCCACGCGGTCGAACAACACCTCACTTGGTGGTTTGTCTGTCTCACTCATTACCCGAAATCCTACTGGCTCAAAAATTCGGCGACCGTATCGACCACGATCCGCATTTCTTCTTCCGTCCCGATCGACAGCCGCAGGTATTTGGGCGCACCGTAGCCGGCCATTCCTCGGATCAAAATGCCTCGTTCCCCGAGATAGTCTCCAGCGGCTGCGGCATTTTGCGCTGGATCATCAGGGAATTTGACCATCAGGAAGTTCGTGACGCTCGGCAGACAACTAAGACCGAGCGCCTCGAACTGGGCCTTGGTCCAAGGTTGCCAAGTCTCGTTATGCTCGACAGAGCACTTCACGAAATCGGTATCCTGAACCGCAGCCATGGCCGCCGCCACCGCGCCTCGATTGGCGCCAAAGGGCTGTTTGACCACATGCATGGTGTTGATCACATCGCGCGGTCCATAGCCCCAGCCAAGGCGCAATCCGGCCATCGCATAGAGCTTGGAGAAGGTCCGAAGCATGATCACGTTTTCCGAGGCCTCAACCAATTCTGAGCCGTCGGAATAGTCGTTCCGGGAAACGAACTCAGCATAGGCCGCGTCGATCACCAAAAGAACATTTTCCGGCAACTCCCTATGCAAGCGCGCGACTTCGGTTCGCGACAGATAGGAGCCGGTGGGATTGTTCGGATTGGCCAGGAAGACCATCCGGGTCCGCTCGGTAACCCGTTCCAGGATCGCGTCGACACTGACCCGATAGTCGATGTCGGGCGCGGACACCGGCACGCCACCGGCCACTGTCGTGCACATCGGATACATGACGAAGCCATATTCAGTGTGGATCACCTCGTCACCGGGATCGATGTAGGTTTGACAGAGTGCTTGGATCAGCTCGTCCGAACCGCAGCCGAAGATCATGCGCTCGGGGTCGAGGCCATGTATGCGGCCGATGGTTTCCGCCAACGCCCGCGGGTCTTCCTCGGGATAGTGATGGACCTGACCACCAACCTCCGCCAGTGCCCGAATGGCCTTGGGACTCGGGCCGAGTGCACCTTCATTAGCAGAAAGCCGGATAATCCGACCAGCCCTCGGCGTGCTGAGATTCGGATTATAGCGGGCCATCGCGGCGATGGTCGGGCGTGGACTGGGGGCGGTCATAGAAGCCTCCGGAATGTCTGGTGTGTTTTTGCGAAATCAGGCGTTGGCGGCGGGCGTGGCGTACGCACCGAGGCGGTAACGATCATCACACGCGCTCGGGTCGATAAATCCCTCGACCTCGATCAGACGCCAGGTCTCGTCATCTTCCCAGCGGTCGATCACTCGACCATTCCCAGTACTGCCCCCACCCTTGATCGCGAACAGGGTGCGGTCCTCCCCAGAAGGCTCGGGCTCCTGCGGGCCAATGATCAACGCATCCACGTCACTGGCTGGGCTCTTGAAATACGGAAGCCGCGCGAGGATGCGCGGCTTGATCCTCGTCGGCTCAAGCAAACACGGCCACCATCGCCAGGCCGCACCGTTTTCAATTCCTGGCAAAATAGCAATCTGGGCGGAACCGTTGGCAACCGCTTCAATGGCCGCAGCCGCGCTATCCGTGATGCTGATTGTT
>JAPKDN010000367.1 GCA_028822575.1 Alphaproteobacteria bacterium
CGAGGTAGGCGACGTCTCTCGCCTCGGGCGAGTTGGGCTGAATGGGCATGGGGTCTCTCCAACGAAAACGGCGATGCCCTTAGCATCGCGGTGACGGCTCAGCAGAGCATAGCAGTTTAAAATTTGGGCGAAAGAGGAGAGTCCCGCTAGCGATCAACGCTGATTGGTCGGTTCCTTTTTGGTCTACTCATATTTACCGATTTCGACGGCGATAGCAGGTTCGGTTTCGCTATCATCCATCGTTTCCGCGATGATGTCCGCATCCTCTCCCCAACCGCAGATTTACCACGCCTTGGCGCCGTCGACATCCGGTGCCATTCGCCAAGTCCAGCACCTTGGAGTGGTGGTTCTCGAGCCGCACGGGCTCAACATTGCCAATATCGATCTTCTCGCTGGTTTTTGCTGTCGTTATCAAATTCTTGTCCGCGCTAGCGTTGCACCCGCTTGACCACTCCGGTCGGACCTTTATTCCCACTTCGATGAACTCGAGCTCGCGGTCATCGGCGTTGATTCAATCGTGCTCCATGCCGGCTTCCTATCAGTAGGGCTTTCCAACTGGTAGCTCACCGGCGCTCGCGTTTCTGTCCGTCATGATATTTTCAGCGTTCCGCCGGCTGTTTGGACGACGACATAGTCATGACCGTGGGTGTTGTGGCCCGTCACCTTGCCGGTTTGAATCCGCCATTGCGCGACCCGGATCCAGGCATTGTCGATTTGGAGCGTGGCGGTGCAGCTGGGATGTTTCTCGGCGGTCATACGACGGTCTCCGGTTGGATATTTGATGGCTGAAAATAGGGTCGGACCTGCGTCAATGGGAGCTTATCCCGGGAATGACGGCATTTTCGAATCGTGAAAGGCGGCGCGAATCGCTTCACTAGGATGTATTCCGCTGCAAGTACTCCGCCCTGACACGAAGAAAAGCGCGCTTTGAAGCGCGTTACGCGAGACCGGAGGATATCGAAATGGCGGCTTCATGGCGTCCTGATTCTTGGCGCGGGTTTCCCATACGCCAGGTTCCAGATTATCCTGACCCGGCGCGTTTGGCTGCGGTCGAGGATGAACTGGCTGGTTTTCCTCCCCTGGTATTTGCTGGGGAGGCGCAGCGTCTCAAAACGGCCTTGGGCCGTGTCGCGGCGGGAGAGGCTTTCCTACTGCAAGGGGGAGATTGCGCGGAAAGCTTCGCCGAATTCTCACCAAACAACATTCGGGATACCTTCCGTGTACTCTTGCAAATGGCTGTGGTGTTAACTTTTGGTGGCCATGTGCCGGTCGTCAAGGTTGGCCGCCTAGCCGGGCAATTCGCCAAACCACGCTCCAAGCCGACCGAGATTCAGGGCGATGTCGAGTTGCCGAGCTATCGCGGTGACATAGTAAACGGGATCGACTTTTCCAACGGATCACGCCAACCAGATCCGGATCGGCTGCTTAAGGCCTATAACCAGTCCGCCTCGACCTTGAACCTGCTCAGGGCTTTTGCTCAGGGCGGTTTTGCAAATCTCGAGGAGATCCACCGCTGGACTCTGGGTTTCGTTTCGAACTCACCTCAAGGAGAGCGGTTCGAGGACTTGTCGAGCAGGATTGGTGAAAGTCTTGCGTTTATGAGGGCTTGCGGTGTGACAGCGGCGTCAACGCAGCAACTGCGCGAGACCGAATTCTATACGTCCCACGAAGCGCTCTTGCTCGGATACGAGCAATCAATGACCAGACAGGATACGATTACCGATGATCGGGGTTGGTATAGTACCTCGGCGCATATGATCTGGATTGGCGATCGCACCCGTCAGACGGATGGCGCTCATGTGGAATACATGCGCGGTGTCCGCAATCCGATAGGCCTGAAGTGTGGCCCAACATTGGAAGTAGATGACCTGATTCGGCTCACCGATACCTTGAATCCGACGAATGAGCCGGGCCGATTGACGCTGATCTGCCGGATGGGATCTGACAAGGTGCGGGAGGGTTTGCCAACGTTAATCCGCGCGGTCGAGAAAGAGGGGCGTTCCGTGGTCTGGTCTTGCGACCCGATGCACGGCAACGTCATTACCTCGTCGACTGGATATAAGACGCGGCCCTTCGACCGTATCCTCGGCGAGGTAAAGGGCTTTTTCGACGTGCATCGCGCGGAGGGGACATACCCCGGCGGAGTTCATTTCGAGATGACTGGCCAAGATGTGACGGAATGCATTGGCGGCGCGCAGGAAATCAGCGAGACGGCGTTGGCGGATCGTTATCACACGCATTGTGATCCCCGGTTGAACGCGTCGCAGTCACTAGAATTGGCGTTCCTGATCGCCGACATGTTGAAACAGCATCGCCAAGAGGATTTGGTGCCGAAAGTCTCTGTGGCGTCTTGACCTGGGCGTGTTTGGCGTCAAATATATTGTCCGATTTCCAAAACGTCGGGCTTCTAACCGGCTGGGGCGATGAGCTCACTCGAATCTGATACTGACGCACAACCATCGAACCAGGGTGACGGGAGGAAAGCGCCCGACCCCAGGCTAGTAGTGCATCCAGACACGTCTTCGTTGCCAAGGTATGTGGACAAGTACTTTCTGCGCACCAAGGACATCGTCGAGAAGTTTGGCGACCGCAAGGTCACTTACGCGGTGTTCATGCGCCGTCCAGTGACTTGCGCACCGCGTATTGCCGTCGACTGGCTGCGCGGCATGGCCAAGGATCGCAGCGCCAATATCAAAATTGATCTCAAACATCGCGAGGGCGGCTGGGTCGGCGCGGGTGAACCTATTGTCAATATCACTGGGTCGTTGTTCCACCTCGTCGATATGGAAACTCAGTTCCTACAGAAACTCGGCTCGGCCTGCGTGGCCGCCTATAATGCCTATAACATGTGCGTGGAACTGCCCAATGCCGCGTTTTTGGCGATGGATGCGCGACATTGTGCCGGCGCCGACATGGCGGAACTCATGGCCTATGGCGCCAGCGTCGGCTCGCGAAAGGCGCAGAAAAAGTTCGGCGCCATTGGTTTTGTTGGCAACGCTACGGATGAGACCGCGCATTTCTTTGGTCAGGAGCGCGGGTTCGGAACCATGCCGCATGCGTTGATCGGCTATGCCGGCTCGACTTTGCGCGCCGCCGAGATGTTCCACGAGACCCACCCGGCGGAAAACCTCACGGTCCTGGTCGATTATTTTGGCCAGGAAATCACCGATGCCCTGGAGGTTTGCCACCGCTTTCCCGAGCTCGCGGCCGAGGGCCGGGTGGCGATCCGCCTGGATACCCATGGTGGTCGTTATATCGAAGGACTGGATACGGCGGATTCCTACGCGGTTCTGGAACGCAACGCCGCGCGGGCGATCCGAGGCTACCGCTCTGACGCTGAATTGCGACATTTGATCGGGACTGGTGTGTCAGCCGCGGCGATCTGGTACCTACGGGAGGCCCTGAACAAAGCCGGCTTCCAAAACGCTAAAATTGTTGGGTCCAGCGGGTTTTCGCCCGAGAAGTGCCGGGTTATGGCGCTGGCCGAGGCGCCGATCGATATGGTTGGCACCGGTTCCTATCTTCCGGAGAAGTGGAGCGAGACCTATGCCACCGCTGACATCATCGATTACGATGGCGAGGCTCGGGTGAAGGTAGGGCGCGAGTTTTTATTACGAAAATGAAGGGTCACATGTCCCATACCGTTCTGTTGGTTGTCCATCAAAAGAGTTCTGTTGCGGGCCATATGGGGGCCCTTTTCGCCGAGCGTGGTTTCACGTTTGATCGCTGCTGTCCCTGTAACGGCGACGCCATGCCCCAGAGTGCTGAGCCATATGCTGCGGTCGTCATGTTCGGCGGACCGATGAGCGCCAACGACTGTTCAATGGATGGCATTCGCAAGGAACTTGATTTCATTCCTAAGATCCTGGACGCCGAGGTGCCGTTTCTAGGGCTCTGTCTCGGTGGGCAGATGCTGGCCCGGGTCCTGGGCGCTGAGATCACTTCGCATGAACGTGGCCACATCGAATCTGGCTTCACGCGTATCTTCCCAACCGAGGCGGGACGCGACTGGTTCACGGAATCTGATATATTTTATCAATGGCATCGTGAAGGGTTTGGGGTGCCAGAATCCGCCACGCTTCTTGCCACTGGTGATGTTTTTCCGAACCAAGCCTTCATCTATGGCAAAAACGCCATCGCCACTCAATTCCATCCCGAGATCACGCGTGAGATGATCGATCGATGGACCATGCATGGCGCCCATCGTCTCGGACGGCCTGGCGCTCAACCGAGACAGGCCCAAATCAAGGGCTGGGAGCTTTTCAATGAGCGGGTTGATCGT
>JAPKDN010000368.1 GCA_028822575.1 Alphaproteobacteria bacterium
CGCTTGAACGTGTCGCCAAAGAGGGGGTCTTGGCGATGATCAGTGATTCGACCAATGTGGACGTACCGGGTCATACCGGCTCTGAGGCTGAACTGGTCGACACGATGGCCAAGGTTTTCGCTAAGCAACCGCACAGGATCGCGGTGACCTGTTTCGCCTCGAACGTTGCGCGTTTGCATAGCGTCGCGGTGGCGGCCAAGCGAAATGATCGTCAGGTGGCGCTGGTCGGCCGATCGCTTTGGCGGATGCATGATGCCGCGCGTGAGAACGGTTACCTCATGGATATCCCTGATTTCGTCGGCGAGGCGGATGTTGGCTATTTTCCAAGGGATAAACTGGTGATGATCTGCACCGGAAGCCAGGGGGAATCCCGGGCTGCCTTGGCGCGGATCGCGGATCAATCACATCCGAAGGTCTCCATTGATCCTGGGGATTCGGTGATCTTTTCATCGCGAGAAATTCCTGGAAACGAAAATGCAATCAGTCGTATCCAGGGTAAGTTCATGAGCCGGGGCGTTAACGTCATTACTGAGCGCGAAGACCATGTCCACGTTTCGGGGCACCCCGCGCGCGAAGACATGGTCGAGATGTATCAGATGATTCGTCCAGAAATAGCGGTGCCGGTGCATGGTGATGCACGGCATCTGTCGGAGCATGCCAAGCTAGCCCGCGAATGCCAGGTACCCCAGGTTCAGGTTCCTGGTAACGGAAGTGTCGTCCGTCTAGGGCCCGGGCCAGCGGAAATTATTTCCTGGGTTTCGACCGCAAGCCTGGCGGTAGATGGGCCACGTTTGCGCCGCCTGGACAGTGACGTGATCCGGGATCGCCGCAAGCTTCTCCACAATGGCGCTGTGGCCGCGACCGTGGTTTTGGATGCCAAGGGCTACTGCCGGGTTGACCCGATCTTGACGGTTACTGGGATCACCGATGGCGCGGAAAGCGTTAGGATTGATGAATTGTTGGTCGACATGGTGCGCGAGGCGATCGAAGGTTTGCCCGCGAAGGCGCGCAAGGTTGACGCGGATGTCGTGGAGGCGACCAAACGCGCGGTGCGACGGGTGGTGCGTGGCGAATATGACAAGCGGCCACTTACGACCGTCCACGTGGTGAGGGCGTGAGGAGAATGGAAAATGATCGGACGACTTAATCATGTGGCGATCGTGGTGCCTGACCTGGCGACTGCGGCGGCGGCTTATCGTGAAATCCTCGGCGCCAAGGTAAGCGCCACCAAGGATTTGCCAGAGCATGGCGTGACAACCATTTTCGTAGAGTTGCCCAACACAAAGATTGAATTGCTGCATCCTTTTGGCGAAGGTTCGCCGATTCAGGGCTTTTTGGATAAAAATCCATCCGGTGGCATGCACCATCTCTGTTACGAGGTAGACGATATCCTGATGGCGCGGGAGAGTCTGAAAGCCGCTGGCGCGCGTGTTCTGGGGGATGGGGAGCCGAAGACCGGCGCTCATGGCAAACCAGTCCTGTTCCTGCACCCCAAGGATTTTTCGGGCACTCTGGTTGAGCTGGAACAAGTCTGACATTGATTGTCGGTGCTGCCGGCTGATAGGAGACTACGCATGGAAGTCGCGTCTGGAATCGTCGTTTATGTCTTACTCTGGTGGTGGGTGTTCTTCATGTCCTTGCCAATCGGGGTGCGGCGGGCCGAGTCTGTGGAAGTTGGTCACGAGCCTGGCGCGCCCGAAAAGCCGTATCTTTGGAAAAAGGCGCTGGCGGCGACGGTCCTTGCAGCGGTGCTCTGGTTCGGTGTCGATTGGGTGATCGAGGCGGAACTGATTTCGTTCCGTGAAATGGCCAAGGATCTTTAGGCCGCGCTAAGAACGCGGATAGAGGAAAAAAAGCAAGGAACTCGCGGACCTTGCCTATACCTACCCTTGTTCCAAACCCGCATCGTAATGTTAGGCTTGGCCGGGAATTTATCCCTTAACTCGAACCTTCCAAACGCTTGTTTGTTGGTCGTTCGTATTATTCCCTGACTACAGTCACAACGCGTTCAATGGTCATGAAGTTTTTACTGGTGGGACACGATAATAACGCCAGCAAGCGGTAACGAATGTTTCAAGGAACGAATATGCGTAAAGCATCATTGGTACGTCGATGGCGGGCGGCGCTTGCCTTAGCCTAAGAAAATCTTGCGAATAAAGGAAATTAAAACTGCCGTCTCGATGGTGATCGAGACGGCAGAGAAGGATCTCATGGGTTGGCGGGCTCCAGCCAAGATCAGGCGCCGGTGAAAGCCTGCAAACCAGTTTGCGCCCGTCCCAGAATCAAGGCATGAACATCGTGGGTACCCTCATAGGTGTTTACCGCCTCGAGGTTCATGACGTGTCGGATCACACCATATTCGTCCGAAACGCCATTACCGCCGTGCATGTCACGGGCGACCCGAGCGATATCGAGCGCTTTACCACAGGAATTACGCTTAGCGAGTGATATCGCCTCCGGTGCGCCGATGCCCTGATCCAGCAACTGTCCGAGACGCAGGCAGGTTTGCAGGCCAATAGTGATTTCGGTCTGCATGTCCGCAAGCTTCTTTTGAACAAGTTGGTTCGCCGCTAGAGGGCGACCGAATTGTTTGCGATCCATTGTATAGGTCCGCGCTGCGTGCCAGCAGAACTCGGCGGCGCCAAGCGCGCCCCAGGAAATGCCAAACCGGGCCTTGTTAAGGCAGCCGAAAGGGCCTGATAATCCCTTTACGTTCGGGAGCAGGTTTTCCTCGGGCACCATGACCTCGTCCATTACAATCTCGCCTGTTACCGAGGCACGTAGCGAAAACTTGCCCTCAATCTTCGGCGCGGAAAGGCCCTTCATGCCCTTCTCGAGGATGAAGCCACGGATGACATCGTCATCTGTCTTGGCCCAAACCACGAAGACATCTGCGATGGGGGAATTGGTGATCCACATTTTCGCGCCAGATACGAGGTAGCCACCATCGATCGATTTGGCTCGCGTTCTCATGCCGCCGGGGTCGGAGCCATGATCTGGTTCGGTTAGTCCAAAGCAGCCCACCCATTCGCCCGAAGCGAGCTTGGGTAGATACTTTTGCCGTTGCTCTTCGCTGCCATAGGCGTGAATGGGGTGCATCACCAGGCTGGATTGCACACTCATCGCCGAGCGATATCCGCTGTCGACCCGTTCGACTTCCCGTGCGACTAGTCCATAGCAGGTATGGTTCACACCGGCGCAACCATAGCCATCTATGGTGGATCCCAGAAAGCCGAGCGCGCCCATTTCCGTCATAATCTTGCGATCAAACTGCTCGTGCCTAAAAGCGTTTTGTACCCGAGGTACCAGTTGCTCCTGACAGTAATCCCGAGCCGCGTCTCTCACCATGCGCTCGTCCTCAGAAAGCTGCTGATCGAGAAGGAGTGGATCATTCCACTGAAAGCTAGGCTTCGCCGACTTTGGTTTGCTTGCGATTCTAGGGCATGTTGTAGCGGTAGTGGCGGATGTGGGACTCATCCTGATCTCCAATTGATGCTCTGTAAGGTTTATCGATTGGTATATACGCCGGTTGGTCGGTTCGCGACCATGATTTACACTTTTATCGCTTTAAGATCCTTATTTTACGTCAAGGTGTCGCCGCCCAGTTTTCCGTTCACCATCGCCGATATATTAATGACCGTACATCGCCGCGCTAAATTCATATATCAAGTTCATCGCCTGATTTGAATTAGTAACGCGCCGGTGGGCTTGAGATATCCAAGGGGTTTTCGGCAGGTGTTGTTATTGGCCCAGACGATATCTTGGATGTCCTTCAATGTGTAGTCAGCGACGCCTGTCTTTCGTGGCAGGTCGAGCCTGATGATGCCGTTGGCTTTTTCAATGGAGCCGCGCCGCCAAGGTGAATATGGATCATAAACGAATCTTATCAGGCCAAGGTTGCGCTCCAACTTGTTGTGGTGAGCGAACTCCGAGCCATTGTTGAAAGTGATCGAACGCCTGGCAGGTTAGGGCAGATCGGCAAATAGCGTGGTGAGTTTGGCGGCGGTGGCCAGCATCAGAGCTGTCTTGCGCTCGACGGCGGTCAACAGGTTGCCGCGCTGCGTGTGGAACTGCAGGAGGCCGCCTTCCCAATGGCCGAAAGCCGCCTGATTATCAATGGCCTGCCCGCGCTCATGGATGGAGTTTCGGTCTGGGTTAGGCACCCGGCGGCTCTTGAATTAACGCAGCCCCCGGATCACTTTGGCGTGCGCCAAACAGCGGTGCAGCTTGCGCGCTCGGACCTTGGGTCGGTAGATATGGGGATAGATCGACGGATGG
>JAPKDN010000369.1 GCA_028822575.1 Alphaproteobacteria bacterium
AAACGAGGCCGCCTTGCAATGAGCGCCATTGGGACCCCTGTTGGCTATCGCGCGTTCGTGGCGGCTCATCCGATCCTGCTCGGCTTCGGGTTTATCCTCACCTTCGCGTCCAGCGTCGGTCAGACCTTCTTCATCGGCGCGTTCGGGCCGGCGGTGCGCGAAACCTTTGGGCTATCCCACACCGAATGGGGCGGGATCTACATGGCAGGCACGTTGTTGAGCGCGCTGTGTCTGCCCTGGACCGGGGCGTTGATCGATCGGTTCAAGCTTAAGACCTATACCCTGGCGGTCTTCGCGGCCCTGGTTTGCGCTGTTCTGTTCATGGCCGCGGTACCGCATGTGGCGCTGTTGGTGGCGGCGATCTTCCTGTTGCGTCAGAGCGGTCAGGGCCTGACCAGTCACATCTCGGTCACCACCATGGCCAGATATTTTCGGGCCGGACGCGGCAAGGCCGTGGCCTTGGCCACCTTGGGTTTCGCCGCCGGCGAATCAGTGTTGCCCTTCCTAGTGGTCGCGGGGATCGCGACGATTGGCTGGCGTCAGACCTATGCCAGCGCCGCCGTGGTCCTGGTGATCGTGATCCTGCCAATCATTCTTTGGTTGTTACGCCGTCATGAACGCGGCGGCGGCGCCGGTGAGAGCGATACATCGGCTGACGCCTCGGGAACTTCCCAAGACCAGATCAAGGTCAGGTCATGGACCCGGCGCGAGATGTTGAGGCATTGGCGGTTCCATCTTCTGGTCCCCGCCGTGATGGCGCCGTCGGTCATAGGCACGGCGATGTTCTTTCACCATCTGGCGTTGGCCGAGGCCAAGGGCTGGAGCGCGGCCTGGATCACGGGTAATTACTGGGGCTATGCCGTCGGCTCGCTCATCGCTGGGCTTTTGGCCGGTCCGCTGATCGACAAGATCACGGCGGTGCGGGTGATTCCGATGTTCCTGGTGCCGATGATCGGGGCGCTTCTCATTATCACCGCTTTCGACCATCCCTATTGGGCTTGGCCTTACCTCTTCCTACTAGGCGTCAATGTCGGGATCAATTACACCGGACTGGCGGCCCTGTGGGCCGAGATCTATGGGGTGCGGAACATCGGTGCGATCCGTTCCCTCATCGTCTCGTTCTCGGTGCTGGCATCGGCGCTTGGTCCGCTTGGCATGGGCGCGATGATGGATTTCGGTGTCTCGATGGAGGTGATCGCGGCAGTCTTCGCCGGCTATTGCGGCGTGGCGACCGTCTTGATGTGGTTGGCGCTCCGCGGGATCTCGGGCACCGGGCAAGGTGACTAGTTGCCATGGGTGCTGCGTATCCGTCGGAATAGGGCGGCGATCCGATCTAGAAGTTGGATAGGGGGGCGTTGACACCGATTTCCCGATGGAAACAGAACCCGTGAGGCGCCGGTCTGCTGGGAGCATAAGGGCAACAGCGCCATCCACTGGGGTAACCACAAACTGGTCTGCCTGGGGGCTCCTATTCGCGGATCGCAATCGCGCTAAGAGCTTCATGTGAATTAGACGGTGTCAAAGCCTAGCCTTCGCCACTGCAATAGTAGCCGATGAGCTCCGACGTGCCAGCCGAGGGTTGGCCGTCACCGGTCCTATCCCCTCTCGCGCCGACGAAAACAATGCAATTTCGACCGCTAATTTTAAATGTGTTGTAGCGAACCTCAAGTGGCCCTCCGAAGGATTGCTCGGGACCGACATCGGAGAAATCGTTCTTAGTATAATTGAATTTTCGCAATAGATTTTTTGGTTCACTCATTGCGTTGTAGAACATTCTGGGCGCTAGTTTAAAGTAGTGGATCGCAGTTCTTGGTTTGGAATTATTATTCACGGGCTCAATTAATCGAAACTAACGCTGCGAGTAATCTACGTCCCATCCTGTCGCGTAGGTTTTATTTGGGCTGTTCATAGTGAAATCAAAGTTGGAAAGGGAATACGCTATTTTGGTCCACTTTGTGGCAATGATGGGATCTGACGATAAAATCAATAATAATAGTAAAATTGGTCATATAAATTTAACTATTACTAATATATTTAAAATAATTATTATAATACCTGCAGTCTATTTTTTAATAAAAAAATCAATTACTGCCTTCTTGCCTATCCAACCCCACATGCACGGCAAAGCCAAACACCAACCCCCAAAACGGCGCGCCGACATTGAAAAGGGTTATCCCGCTTACCGTCACAATGAAAGACACCAATGGCCCCAGCGCCGCCGTACCGCCGCCCCTGGCGTTTCCAAACGCCGCCCGGAAGGCGTTGATCAGGACCGGGAGCATGGCGAGGCCGCCGAGCGCAGTGATGAAGACCCGGGGCATGGTCGTCGCGGCTTGGGTGACCAGCGGTGCCAGGAGGCCGATGCCGGCGAACATCAGGCCGAACAAAATGCCGCCCATATACTGATATTCCCGGCGGCCGGAGCTGACCAGGAAGGCGTTGGCCGGGCCGGTGACGCAGGTCGGGACAGAGCCGAGGATGCCCATGGCCAGTGTGCCATAGCCGCAGGCCACGGTGAGCGCGCTGATCGGTGCTGGGTGCCCAGCCTCACGCAGGACCGTGAAGCCTTGCAGGTTCTGAACCGCAAGGACCGAGATTATCAGCGGTACCACCAGCTCCAGCAAGGCTGGGATACTGAAAACTGGGGTCACGAAGCTTGGGCGCGCGATCCAGTTGGAGTCTATCGGGATCGTCGGTGCCTGACCCAAGGCGGCCGCTGCGACTGCGCCGGCGATCAACGCACCCAACAAGGGAGGGACCACCCGGCGAATGGCCGGAACGGCGGTGCAGACCAGGAACGCGCCGACCATGGCGCCGCTGAGGATCGGGCTATCACGGAACCCGGTGATCAGCTCGATGCCGAAGGACAGGAACACGCCGGCCACCATGGCCATGGCCACCCCCACCGGGATCGCCGCCATCAGCCGGGCGACAAAACCGCTGACGCCCAACAGAACCATGAACACGCCAGAGACCAAAAACGCGCCCACCGCTTCGGGGAAGGAGAGATGGTCGAGCGCGGTGATCAGCAACGCCGACCCCGGCATGGTCCAGGCCAGCGCCAGGGGTTGCCGGTATAGCAGGCTGCACAGCACCGTCAGCACCCCGCCGACGAAGAACGCCGCGAAAATCCAATTGTCGACGACTGTCTTGGGAAGCCCGCCCGCCGTCGCCACCGTCAGGATGATTGCGATTGGCCCGGTCACTGCGAAGATCGTGCATATAAAGGCATTGGTCCAGGCATGCCGGTCCGCCGCCGCGACCATTTCGGTCAGGCTGGGTAGGCGCGCCGAAGGGAGTTCCAGGGTCACGTCGTAAGGATTCCTGTCAAAAGCTGGGAAGGTCTTCCGGTCTGGTCTGGGAAGATGGGCGGTCAAGACTTTTAAAAGATGTACAGTCCGCTCGCGACCACCACAACCGCTCCGATCGCTGTCCAGAGGTCGGGGGTGTCGCCGAAGACCAAGAACCCGATAACGGATGCCCAGAGCAGCAATGTGTAGTTAAACGGCTGAACCACCTTCGCCGGCACGAGAGAGCGCGCCTTTATCAGGCTGAAATGCTATACCGCGCCGAAACATCCGCCCAGCAGCAAAAAAGCAAAGTCGTCGACGGATGGTGACACCCAACCGAAGGGCAGCACTGCCGAGCACAGCGCCAGCCCGACCACGCCGGTATAGCCCAGTGAAGTCGACGCCGGATCGCGGTCTTCGGCCATGCAGGTCAAAATTTGGTAAAGCACGAACAGGACCGCTGTGCCCACGGGGATCAAGACGGTCACGCCGAAGACACCCGATTTGGGGCGAATGATGATCAGAACGCCGATAAATCTGGGCAAGACCACGGCCCAACGCGCCGGAGTCACACGCTCTTTCAGGAAGGGAAATGCCAGTGCCGTCGCGATCAGTGGTGCCGCCGCGCCGACCATGTGGGCATCGGCGAGGGGTAGGTAGTGAAAAGTAAGGACGAACAAGGCCGTCTCGATCACCAGTAAAACGCCGCATATGACCTGTATCGCTGGGAAGCGCGACGCGAAACTGGTGACCACGATATATTGAAACCACATGAATTCAGCGACGGAAAACCGCCTACCGAGACCCTTCGACACACCGTCCATGCTCGCTAACATCAAGGTCGTGAGGATGCCCAACAGAATGCTTGCCCGGCGCCCGGCTGGTCGGGACGGAGCCACGTGATGAGAGGTCATGCAAGAGTCTGCGACGCTGGATGCGAGGGCATTGAAGGCGACGGGATGGCCTTAGGCTCGCGCGTACGAG
>JAPKDN010000370.1 GCA_028822575.1 Alphaproteobacteria bacterium
TCAGTCGCGGCCGGGCGGTGTGGCGATTTTCCGGCCTGGCGCGGAGGCCGAGGAGGTCACGATGAATCTCGACTCGGATCCGATGTACGGGATGTTCGTCGAGAGTTTTTTGGCCGATCTCGCCGCCGGCCGCACGCCGTCGCCGGGGCTTGGCGACCTGGAGCCGGCGATGAGGATCATCGACGCGGGATATTTGTCGGCGCGCGAGGGACGGGTGGTGACGTTGGCCGGTGGTTAACACGCCGTTGGGTGTGCCGGGCGACCCCCAACGATCCGCCACCGGATGTGGTTGACGCTTCCACCCAGGTCAGCACCCGCTAGACTGTCCTGCAATCGAACACGAGCACCAGGGAGATTGTCATGCGCATGCAAGGAAAGATCGGACTGGTTACCGCGGCGGGTTCCGGCATGGGCCGGGCCGGCGCCATCCGCTTCGCGGCCGAGGGTGCCTCGGTCGGGGTCGTCGATATTGACCCGGACGCGGTTTCCGCCGTCGTCGCCGAGATCGAGGCTGCTGGCGGTAAGGCTTTGGGCATCACCGCGGACCTTACCCAGGACGCGGATTCCCGCCGAATTGTTCGCGAAGCTGCCAATCATTTTAACGGGCTGGATTTCGTCTGGAACCATGTCGGTCATCCTGGTCCGGCGGCGGTTGAGGATCTCGACATGAAGGATTTCGATCAGGCAGTGGATCTCAATCTTCGCACGGTCTTCATCACTGCTGAGACCGCTGTGCCAGAACTACGGGCCCGTGGCGGCGGCAGCATGCTGTTCACTGCGTCATCCTCGGGCCTTACAGGCTCGATGTTCAGCCCGGTCTATTCGATGGCCAAGTTTGGCGTCGTCGGCATGGTCAAGGCCATGGCCAAACGATATGCGGCGGAAGGTATCCGCTTCAACGCGGTCTGCCCCGGCCCAATCGACACGCCGATGCTGCGGGTTTTCGTGGCCCGTCCGGATCAGCAATCTACCCAGGGCATGGACAAGGAAGAGCTGGTTCGCAGCCGGGGCGGCATGGCCCCGATGGGTCGACCCGGCAAGCCGGAGGAGATAGCTAACGCGGCGCTGTTCCTGCTCTCGGACGAAGCCTCTTTTATCACCGGCGCGGCTCTGCCGGTGGATGGTGGGATCACAGCGTAGATTTTGGAAGGAAGTGGCATGGCGGCCCATTTGGAGAGCGCGCTGGCGGATCGAGAAGAGCCGGCGGAAGCGGTGCGCCGTCTGGTCGACACCATTGCCTCCAATGCCGCGGAGAGTGAAAAGCTCGGCCGGCTCGCCGAACCGACCCAGGATGCGTTGCTGCAGGCCGGCCTGTTTCGGATGTTACTCCCGCGCGCCTACAACGGCCTTGAAGTCACCCCGCCGGCCTTCGCCCGGGCTATCGAGGCAGCGGCGATGATTGATGGCAGCACCGCCTGGTGCCTTTGCCAGGGCAATGGTTGTGCCATGGCCTCCGCGTATGTGGCGCCGGAAACGGCGATGACGATGTTCGGCGAGGATCCGCGCGCCGTGCTGGCTTGGGGGCCGGGCAAGGCCGAGGCACATGTGGTCGATGGTGGCTATCAGGTGACCGCGCGCATCGCTTTCGCCAGCGGTGGACGGCATGCCACCTGGCTCGGTTGTCATGTGCCGGTCTTTGAGGCCGATGGCACCCAGCGCATGGCGCCGGGCGGCTTGCCGGAGATCCGCACCATGCTGTTCCCCGCTAATGAGGTGCGTTGGATCGACACCTGGGACGTCATCGGTCTGCGCGCCACCGGTAGCGACGATTTCGAGATCACCGAACTCTTCGTGCCTGACGCCTTCACCGCGCTCCGGGACGCCGACCGGGGTCGCCAGCACACCGCAACGCTCTATGTCATGCCGTCAATGAGCCTCTATGCCATGGGTTTTTCCGCTACCGCCCAAGGCATCGCTCGTGCGATGCTGGAGGCGTTCAAGGATCTGGCGCTGGACAAGACCCCGCGCATGGCCTCCTCGAAAATGAAAGACAACCCAGTGATCCAGAACGACGTGGCGCTGTGCGAGGCAAGATTGCGCGCCGCCCGTGCGTTCTTATTTAACGAGATAGAGGATATCTGGAATGAGGTTCAGGGCACTGGAGCGCTTGCGATCGCCAACCGTATGCGCCTCCGCCTTGCCGCGACCCACGGTATTCATGAGGCCAAGGCGGTGGCTGAAACTGTTTATGACCTCGCCGGCGTATCGGCAATCCGCGCCGACAGCCCGTTCCAGCGGCGGTATCGGGATATCCGGAGCGTGACCCAGCAGTTGCAGGGTCGCCGCTCGCATTATCAGACCGTGGGGTCGTATCTTTTTGGCCACCCGGCGGATCTTGGGGTGGCGTGAGGGGGCGTTTGCCCTGGCGAATTTTTCACTAGCCCGCGAACATCTCGGTCGTCGTGCCGAAGGCTCAATGTTTTCTGTCCTAAAACATCTTGTCATCCCAGCGAAGGCTAGGACCCAGCACTATGAGATACTCCTCGTGGTGCCCACTCTCTGCATGCGGACAATCTTCCAGCTTGGGTCACAGCCTTTGCTGGGATGACAAGGTTTTTGATATTTTTTATGAGTAGCGGTTGTTGCCCAGACAAACTTTCATCAAATTTCGTCTGCCCTAGCTTTCGTAATATTTCTCCGATTATCCGCGTCCCAGACCCAAAGGCATCGTGCCAAAAAATTGACGTCTACCCAACAAAAATTGGGGCAAAGCCTGGGTCTACTAACGGCGACGATTATAGGATCGATAATACTGGGATTTGAATGTGCTCGACGACCTATCTCACTCCTCCGTCTCGGGCCCCGGTTTTCGTTGGGGAGACGCAGTACCTAAAAGGCAACAGCTCGGCGCCACAAAGGCACAAATACCCATCAGGAAATATCCTGCGCCCGATGGCGATAAACCAGACACAAATACATTCGTCGCCGAGTTTCTTCGGGGAGGTGATGCTTCTTCAATAAAGAACACTGACTAAAAAAAGCGAAAGCATGGACGCGCGCGACGGCTCGTCCATGCGATCCCTGACAGTATCCTCACCGCCAAGGCGGTGATCGGCAACTAGATCAGACGCAGATTGGTCGCGGCGTCCTTGCCATTACGGCCGGTTTCGAGCTCATAGCTTACCTTGGCACCTTCATCCAGGCTGTGTATGCCCGACGCCTCGACGGCCGTGATGTGCACGAATGCGTCATTTCCACCCTCGTCAGGTGCGATGAAGCCATAGCCTTTGGTGGAGTTGAACCACTTAACTGTACCGGTTGCCATTGATCGTCTCCTTGAACGGGTAGTAAGTAAGGTCCGCGATCATGCGAATCTGGATGTCGCGTTGATAATGTCAGGGAAGGAGGCTGGTGAGTCCAGATTTGGGGCCATACTGAATTCTCAAGACACTTACGCTTTGGAATTTCTAAATGTGCCTTGTTGCGTTAGAGGTCAAGTGAATTATCGCTAGGCTGTTAGAGCGTGGATTGATGAGCCCCGCAGTGTGTCACCGTGACCACAAGATGTGGTGTTCACGGTTAATGAACCGGACTTCTAGTGGAAAATAATGTTTATCATAACCGCTTGCACTCAACGAGGCAAAGTCTGGCTGCTGCGCGCGTCTCGCCCATTCAGCGTATGCGGAAGCCAAATACAGTTCCTGGAGATGTTGGAAAGATGCCGATTTCTCATAAGATTTGCGAAACCCTAGGAGTGATATACCCGACGCGCCCGCGGCCGGGGTTTGAACAGTCTCGATGGGTCGTTAAAGTACAGCCTTCCGCATCGGGAACATATCATTAATGAAGGCTGCCATTTTTGACTATAGCCGCGCTGAGAGCCTGGAGCAGGTGCTCAACGCCTTGGCGGTGGCCGATCGCGAAGCCCGCGTCATCGCGGGTGGGCAATCCCTGGTGGCGATGATGGCCATGCGCCTTGCGCGTCCCGAATTGCTCATCGACATCAATCATGTTGCCGCACTCTCGGGTATCACGGAAGGCGATGGCGCGGTCGTCATTAAGGCGGCTACGCGCCAGGCGCATGCCTTCCGGTCCGCGCTGGTCGCACGGAGTGTCCCGTTGCTAGCGGCGGCCCTGCCGCTGGTTGGGCATGTCCAAACCCGCAATCGCGGAACCATAGGCGGTAGTCTGGCGCATGGTGATCCGACCGCAGAGATCATCCTGGCTGCGACGGCTCTTGGGGCGACGGTTACCTTGGCGTCGCTCTTGGGAAGCCGCGTCCTTGGTCTTGCGGCATTTTCCCTTGGCCCGATGGAAACCGCGGCGCGGA
>JAPKDN010000371.1 GCA_028822575.1 Alphaproteobacteria bacterium
ATGCGGGGGATTTGCCGGTCGAGAATGTGGTTCTCGCCGCTGGTGTTTGGTCACGGGAACTCGCCGCGATGCTGGGCACCAAGGTGCCTCTTGAAGCGGAGCGTGGGTATCACGTGATGTTCCACGGCACCGAGACGAAAGTGAACAGCGCCGTGTTGTCCGTCGACCGATATCTCGCAGTCACGCCGATGCTGGAAGGTATCCGGGCCGGCGGTACGGCGGAATTCGCGGGGACCGATGCACCACCGCGTTATGAGATCGCTCAATCCGTGCGCCGCCACGCCGAAGCGCTGTTTCCGGGAATAAAAGGCGAAAGCATGTCCGAATGGATGGGGCCACGACCGTCGCATCCGGATTCCAAGCCGGTCATTGATCGTTCTCCAAAGCACCGGAATGTCTATTTCGCCTTTGGCCATGACCATCTCGGTCTGACCATGGGCGGAATTACCGGCAAGTTGGTCGCGGAACTGGCGACCGGCAAGGCACCGAGCGTTGATCTCGCGCCATTCCGAGCGGATCGGTTCTGAGGCAAACCGTTTGGCCAGGCTCTTTAACTGAAATCGGAAATCCCGGAAACCCGGCGACCTGGAACGGAGATCATGCGCGGGGACGGGTTGGCTTTTGAGCCGTCCAAGTCAAACCACCGCGCCAACGAAAGCTGTTGTTTTGCTCCGTTTTTGAAGTACGTGTACTCCTGAGGCTCCAGGGTAATGGCTAGCTTTGGGCTAAAAGCACAGCTTTCGCTGGCGCGACGGCGTATCGAAGGTTCCTAAAGGCACCAGGGCGACGCCGCGCAACGATCTCCAACGCGAGGAGGTGCCCCTGCTCAAGCCTCGATCAGTCGCCATCCGCCAGTGTGATCACTCCGCCATCGCCAGCGACGGTCAAAAGCGTACCATCGGTAACGACATTGCCGATCCGTTCCGCAAGGCCGGAAACAATCGGTATGCCGGACAGGATCGCGCCCTGAACCACCGAAGCGTCCGGCAGCTCACCGGTGATGATCGCGATGGGGTGGGTGCCGTGTTGCTTTAGTTGGTAAAGGAACCGCCAGGCACCGGCCGAGCCTCGTGTCGCCGGCACGATCAGGACGCGGCCGGCGATATTGCGGCCCCTCAAGTCGCTTAACTCGCCGATCACATCGCCGGTTCGGATGTCGACATCGCCCAGGAACGAAAATGGCGTGCGCGACACAAGGGCTGGCCCGGTAACCGTGCCGTTGACGATGCCGCGGCCCTGAAAGGTTGTTTTGTCAGACATGGCGTTTCTACCAGCGGGGCACGAAACGCCCGGACACGGCCGTTTCAACCGCGTTCTCGGTCGAGGTCAGCAAGGTTGGGCAGTGGATCATGTCGCGGATGTAGCGGGCCTGCTTGGCAGAATCGACGACAATCGTCCGCAACTTCGGTGGTTCCACGCCCAAGTTTGGATCGGGTGAAGCGGTGCGCGCGAAATGGCAGGAAATGGGACAGGTGTCGGAGATGACCTTGGCGCCGGACGCCACTATGGGTTTCAACAAACCTGAATCCCGGGTCATCTGGCGGACCGTTCGGTTGGTGGTGATCCAAAGCTCGACCCCCTCCCGTACCGTGCGACCGTCGAGGAGTTGGGCATAATGCTTCATTTCCTCAAATGAGGCGTGAGGGCAGCCGAGATGGACGATGTCAAAGCCAGTTTCCTCGCCTGAACAGAAGTCGTCGTAGACCGCCCGCAGGTCACGTTTGTGAATCGGGATCGAGGGTAGGCCGACCGCCTTGGCGCCCGCGTCGTCTCCGTAGGGTGGGGTTACGCCGGGCACGATAAACATCGCGACCCCGCCGGAGGTCGCCATGCCGACTCCGAGCGCGTCCAGCTCGTCGAGATTAGGGCGGCGTTCCAGGCCCGTGACCAGCGGAATTGCATTGGTGACATGAGTGCCGATGGCATAGCCGAGGGCGGTGAAATCCGTTGTGCCGCTCGGCGAGGCTTCGACGGTGACCTGGTGTGTCGGCTGGCGATTCTCGTCCAGATGCAGTCCGAACCGCGGGTATCTGCCGGTCATACCGGCATAGACGGCGAAGAAACCATCGCGGTTGGATCTGGCGCCGAGTACGGAATTACTGAACACCGTCACACCGGATTCAATAGACGCCATATGGGTGTTCCAGGTTGGCCAGTGCCCTGCCCAATAGGGCGTGCAGGTGAAACAACCGCCAGTTCCCATGGATTGATGCGCTGTCTCGGCGCGTTTCTGCAACCGAACCAGACTTTCTGGTGCGCGCATAGCCTCCCATTGCTCCATATCGGCATTGGAAATGTTTGTCGAAGAGGGCACGGACATGCGGGCACCGCGTTCCGCCAACCCCTCCATCAATTCGACATCGCCGAGATACATCGCCATCCCTGCGTGTACATGGGCGTAGCCAATGTCGACCATATCCTCGGCGTCAAACGCCTCGCCAAGCTGGACAAGAGCCACCATGGCCTCGCGATTGGCCTCACCCTCAGCACCGTCTAGCATGGCCTTATCGAGATCGGTTAGCCGCATGGCTTCTAGCTCCCAATCCGAAGTGGTGTGTTCAGTTCTCGCAGCGCTGCTAGAATGCTTGGCGCGACGGCGCGGCTAGTGCGTTGGTTGTTGGGAGAGGGGAAATTTTGTGACGTCATCTCCAGGTCCACGACGTCGGATTTCACCCGTACTGTGTGTCGGGCGCCAGGCAGGGTGCCATTGGCGAAGATGTCGATCTCGGTGCGATCAAGACCGATGCCCGCGAGGCTCAGAGCCACGGCGACGTTAAAGTGTCGTGGAAAATGCATTGCCGCCTCTCGGGCGCTGCCAGAAAACACGGGCACGGGGCCGGTTTCGGCGGCGGTGAGATCGACGCCTTTGTTGATCACATAATCCTCATGAGCAAAGGAACTGGGGCGGATATGAGATTCAAGCCGCACGGACTCTATCGTGCCCTCCCTGGCGGAACGTAGGATATCCAGGCCTGGTATCGCGCCGGTGGCGATATGCAGGGTTGCTTTATGCTGCTTGGCTAGGTCGAGAAGGTCGAAATTCACCGCCAGCGCCCCTACGCTTACGGCGATAACGTAACGTCCGGCGACGATCGCTGGCTCCATAATATCGCGGAAGGCCTCATAAGTGGCGCATTCCACGATTACATCGGCATGGTTTGGTAGTTCCATCGCCGGCACGACCGGAACCTTCAATCCCAAGTTTGCCGTGCGTTGGGCCGCCGCCTCTAGGTCACCGGCGGAGATCGCTGTGATCTCCATGCCACCATTCGGCTCGGCAAGAATGGCGCGGGTCAGTTGTTGGGCGACATTACCAAAGCCGCCGAGGGCGATTCTGGTGTTGTCGGTCATGCGATCCACTCGCTTACTGGAGCTGCGGCCTCGTTCAACGGTTGGCTTATGACATCGACCAGGGTTGGCCCGCCATGGGCGACCGCTTGTTTCAAAATCAATTGCAATTGTTCCGGGTCCTCAACTTTCCAGGACTTCACGCCGAAGGCGCTGGCGATCGCCGCGTGGTCGGAGCGGTTGAAATCGACGGAGTAATAGCGCTCTCCAAAGCCGGCGCGCTGTCCGGCTTTGATCCAGCCGAACACGCCGTTGGAGAAAACGATAAAGGTAATCGGCAAGTTCAAACGCACAACAGTTTCCAACTCACCACACGTGAAGCCGAAGCTGCCGTCACCCATGAGCGAGACAACTTTCTTGTCGGGCCGCCCAACTGCCACGCCGATCGCCGCCGAGAGCGAATACCCCAAGGCGCCGTGCGCCCGGTTGGAGAACAGTGTCCGACCTGTCTCGCGGACCTCATAAAAAGCTGAAACATAGGGGCAGGGGGTGCCGGGATCGGCGACAATGATGGCGTCGTCGTCCAACACCGCGCGCAATGCTTGAATAGTACGTTCCGGTTTGATCGGCCGTTCCAGGCTATCAGCGAGCGGCTGAAAAGCATCCCACTTAATCTTCCGAGCCTTGGCGACGGCGCTGGCGCCACCGAAGCCGCTCGGTTTAACGTTCCGGGCTGCCAAGGCGAGGTTCATCGTTGCGAGCGCCAGGCGCGCGTCGGAGACTACGCCAACCTCGGTCTTGTAGGAGGCGGAGATCACTTCGGGGTCTGAATCGATATGGACGACCCGCGTGCTTTTCGTCGGCACGCGCCAGCGTTCGGTTGTGACCGACCCGGCGCGACAGCCAATAAAGACCACGAGATCCGCTAACAGAACCAGATCCCGGGTCGCGTCAACGCCGCCATTGGAGCCTACGACACCG
>JAPKDN010000372.1 GCA_028822575.1 Alphaproteobacteria bacterium
ACTGAACGTCCGGTGTCTCCAGCTCCTCCCGGGTCTTCATAAACCCATGACCGACACCAGCCGTCCAGGTCAGAACCCCACGCCGGGTGAAGGCCCATTTCAACGCCTCCTTGACCAGGTTGAGACCGCGGGTTTCCTCATTCAACGTGATCGGCTGGTTGACCCGCCAGTTCATCCGCGCAGCATAATGGTCTCGGTAATTTTCACCCACGCCTTGAAGCTCATGAACAACATCGATGCCATGAGCACGCAGCAGTTCCGGCTGGCCGATGCCCGACAGCTCCAACATCTGAGGCGACTGCACCGCCCCGGCGGAGACAATGACCTCGGCGTTGGCGCGTTCTTCCCTAGGCAAGCCATCAACCTCGAAGGCAACACCGACGGCGCGCTTTCCCTCGGTCAAGATCTTGGTGGCGTGAGCGCGAGAGATCACGGTCAAATTTGGGCGAGACTTGGCGGGATTGAGAAAGGCCCGCGCCGTGCTCTCGCGCCGGCCGTTGCGCTGGGTGATCTGGTAATAGCCGAAACCTTCTTGTTCCGCGCCGTTATAGTCCGGATTGCGCCTAGAGCCGATTTCCACGCCCGCGTCGATGAAAGCCTCGATCAGCTCGTGGCGCTCGTACATGTCATCAACATTGAGCGGGCCGGAGCCGCCGCGATAGTCATCGCCGCCACGCTCGAATGACTCGGATTTTTGAAAATACGGCAGGATATCCGAATAGGACCACCCCCGATTTCCAAGCTGACCCCAGACGTCATAGTCGAAGGCTTGACCCCGCACATAAAGCATACCGTTGATCGAGCTGGAGCCGCCAAGCACACGTCCCCTCGGAATGGGGATCGACCGACCCGACACATTATCCTCCGGCTCGGTGGCGAAGTTCCAGTTCACCTCGGGATTATTCAGCGTCTTGGTGAAGCCGACCGGAACATGGATCCAGAAGTTGCTGTCCTTGTCGCCCGCCTCCAACAACAGCACGCTGGTCGAGGGGTCCTCGCTAAGGCGATTGGCCAGCACGCAGCCAGCCGAGCCGGCGCCGATAATGATGTAATCAAAGGCCATGGAATGTCCCCTCCCGAAACCATTACGACCAAAGATGACCGCAAACGCCGAGATTTGCGATCACGAATGCACTATTGACCCACTGTTCACCCACCCGGGCTTTCCAGTCGCCCCTGGTTGCTCTTTGCTATCTGACAACAGCTCATTTTATCGCAGGGAACACCGTAATGAACATCGGAAAACGTCTTAAGGGCAAGGTCGCCATCGTCACCGGCGGCGCGTCCGGCATCGGCGCTGAGACCGCCCGCACCTTCGCTGCCCATGGCGCCTCGGTCATGGTCGCAGATGTCCAGGATGACCTGGGCCAGTCCATTGTCGACGAAATCGCGGGAGCCGGCGGCATCGCTATGTACCGGTCCCTCGATGTTGGTGACGAGGCCGCGTGGGCCGATGTCGTGGCTGCAACGGTCGAGGCCTATGGCGCACTGCAGGTGCTTGGCAATATCGCCGGTATTTCTGGGCGAGACCCGAAAATGGTGGTCCAGACCAGTGGCACCGCCGGCCCCAAGCTTGAAGATCAGACCTTGGAACAATGGAACCGCGTGATGGAGATCAACGCGACCGGTGTCTTCCTCGGCACCAAGGCGGCGATTCCTCAGATGCGCGAAGCCGGTGGCGGCTCAATCATCAACATCTCATCAATCTGCGGCATCGTCGGCAGCCACGCGAATGCCGGTTATCACGCCTCCAAGGGGGCCGTGCGGATCTTTTCCAAGGCGGCAGCGGTACAGTATGCGTCCGAGCAGATCCGGGTAAACTCGATCCATCCCGGCTTCGTCGACACCCCAATGACTAAACCCGGCCACTCCAACAACGAAGTCGCCAAGGTGCGCATGGAAGCCACTTTGCTTGGCCGCTTTGGACGGCCGTCCGATATCGCCATGGGTTGCCTTTATCTGGCGTCCGACGAAGCGTCCTGGATTACTGGGAGTGAATTAGTGATCGATGGTGGCCTGACCGCTTACTGAGTCGCGCATTGCTAACTCTTGCGTAACGAAAACATTGGCTACGACGCACTGGGGTTAAGAGCATCAACCCTCGCCGGCCCAGTCGATCGTTTGCCTCGGAGAAGTCGCCATGATCACTAAATTCACCACCGTCTATGCCGGCCACATCGATCTACCCGACATGGGTCAGGACGCCACCCCGGCGAATGAGCGGCGTTTTAACAACGAACAGCTCGCCAGTGTTTTCGATAAGACCGAGAAAATCGCCAAATGCATGGACGAGAACGGCTACGACATGCTGTGGCTGGCGGAGCATCACTTTCAGCACGAGGGATACGAGGTCATCCCAAACCTGCTGATGATGGCGGTCCATCTGGCGCATCTGACCGAGAAACTGCGTATCGGCTGTGGCTTCAACATCGCCCCAATGTGGCATCCGCTCAGAATGGCAGAGGATTTCGCGACAGCCGATATCATGACCAAGGGACGCACGGTCTTTGGCGTCGGCCGCGGTTACCACACCCGCGAGGTCGAGACCTTTGGCTCTCCCCTACAGGACCAAGATGCCAATCGCGCGCTGTTCGAGGAACAGGTCGAGATCATGTTCAAGGCCTTCAACAACGAGAATTTCTCGCACAAGGGCGAGTACTACACCCTGCCACCAAAGGTGCCGTATCGCGGCTATGATCTGAAGGAACTCACGCTGGTGCCGCGCCCGGTGAACATGCCGGTAGAATGCTGGCAGCCAGTGGTCAGCGCCAATTCCCGCGGCCTCGACTTCATGATCCGTCACGGCATCAAGGGCGCCGTTGGCGGTGGGGCGGCGACCTTATCAGACGGCCCGATCCAGGCCTACCGGGAAGCTGCGGCGCGGGCAGGCCAGAACCTCGAATTGGGCGAGAATGTCACTATCGGCATCTTCTTCCATCTGGCCGACACCAAAGAACAGGCGATCGTCGAAATGACGCCATTCTACGAGGAGCACGTAAAGATGTTTGGCCCGCTCGGCTTCGTGCCGGGTTTGACGCCGGAGAAGGTCAAGGTCACCCAGGGCCGCGGTGGTTGGTACGAGGCCGGTGTCCCCGATCTCCAGCACTTCATCGAGCTCGGCGCCTGGTTCGCCGGCACCCCGGACGAGCTGATCGAGCGTCTGAAGGATCTGGAGACCCGCTATCCGGGGATGGAGCTGATCAACCTCTCCTGCTCCATGGGCACCCCGCTATCGGTGATGCTGGAGCAGTATGAACGGCTTGCAAAAGAGGTGATGCCGCACTTTGTGGGTGGGAAGTAGCGGAGACGCGACCCTCGGCCACGCCAATGCTCCGTCGTTTCCCCGCCTGTCCTCGCAAAGGCGGGGAAAGCGCGGGAACCGTTCCTATACAGTTCCCGCGTGCGTCTGGTTTTAATCACGGCGCCTTGTTGAATTTTGTGATTGAGGAGACATTTTCGCCCTCAACTCCAGTGGAATGGGTCCTCACGTTCGCGCATCGCCGTCCGGGAAGGATTCAGCGAGCCGCCACCAACCTTTGTCCGCATCCCCGACGAACGACGGAGCCCGGGGCTGAAGGCTTGGGAGGTCACGGATAGGGGAGGATTCCCCAAGGCTGAATCGATGGGCGCGTCCCGGCCGACGCGTTCGCCCTCGTGTTTATGCTGCTCAACAACGATGCCATCTATACCCAGCTCCGCGACCTGGTCCGCCAACCCGGTCGGGGCGAGCGCTACGCGGCGGCGATCAAAAAGATCCTGGAGTAGGCGAACCTATTCTACAGCCGCCGACGCAGCCTGTCTTGGCGCGGATATGCCGGCTGCCTGCTGCTCGCCTATGCCTACCCTTTCGCGCTGTGGCTGCTGGCCTGGGTGCTTGACGGCTCAGCGACATTGGCGGGAGCCGCAGCTCTGGACGACGAGTTTTCGACATCGCGTTGTGCGCTAGCACTACTCTCGATCCCCGGTTGAGCGGTGTGTGATTCGGTTGGTCAAATACGGCGATCCAATCCTTTTTTTCGGTAACGCGGCGCGGGCAGAGCGGGCGCCGTGGGCGCGAAGACCGATGTGATCCTCTTTGTTACCTTGCTGTTGATCACTTCATTTGTAAACGTGGCGCTGGATCTGGGCACTGGTCGACCTTGCGATTGATCTGGTTCTGGCGATCGCGTTCCTGGTCATCATCACAGTCTCGCTGCCCGTTGTTATTGAGCTGACCAATCTCGGTTTGATGGCAAACGACTGGCCGCCCGTCGCGAGTGGCGGCTCTA
>JAPKDN010000373.1 GCA_028822575.1 Alphaproteobacteria bacterium
GGATGATGGCGACCGGCGCAAGATGATCCTCGAGGGGATCCACATGCTGCACTTGCCTTTGTTCGCGATCCGCCGCATGGGCAAGCCGGTGATCGCCAGCATCAAGGGGGCGGCGGCCGGTTTCGGTGTTGGTCTGGTCGCTTGCTGCGATCTCGCCATCGCCGCCGACGATAGCTTTTACACGCTCGCCTATTGCCATATCGGCGCCAGCCCAGACGGCGGCTCGTCGTATTTTGTCGGTCGGACTCTTGGCATGAAACACCAGATGGAGCTCGCCCTGCTGGGTGACCGCTTCGGCGCCGAACGGGCGAAGGAACTGGGGTTGATCAACTGGCACGTGCCCAAGGCGGAGCTTGAGGCCGAGACATTGAAGCTCGCCATTCGTCTCGCCCATGGCCCAACAGTGGCCTATGCCAACGCCAAGAAGTTGTTCAACTCGGTGAACCATCTTTCGATGGAAAGCCAACTCCAGATGGAGGCCGAACGCATGGCCGACAGCATGCTGACCGAAGACCACGCCGAAGGTATCACCGCATTTATGGAAAAGCGCAAGCCGGTGTTCAAGGGGCGGTGATTGGATGAGTAGGCTAGCCCCCCCCGAGAATTAAAGAAATGCCATCTGCCGAGGACGGGGCCCATGCTGTCGAATTCGCATCTTGACTTTTTGTTCAATTTTACTTGGATTTGTGCGAAGGTTGAGGAAAAATTTAAAATATAACCGGCGATGGAATGAGTCCTGCGCTCCTGCGTGATGTCGATCATGTTATTTTTTGATACGCCCGTTGGGACCGACCCGAACGAGGTGACGTTCGAACATCAACCTCGACAATCGAAATAATAAAACTTCTACCCACATTCCCGTCGAACCGATGGTGTCCAACTCAGCAGCGGAAGCTTGTGATGGGTAGTGGAGCGTTATCAAAGGCTGTTAGGGGCACTGGTACCCGTCACTCGCCGTCACCAAAGACCTGGACCACGTCGTTCGACGGGGATTTGGATAAATTCATGGAGTTGGTTTGGTGAATTTTGGCCGGGCGAGCGCAGGATTTAAACGAGTTAACGATATGTGTTATACCAGAACAGTTTGAACGCCATGCGAGCGATGTCGAGCGCACTGATTATTATTGATGCCAAGCCGCCGCAGCGCTGTCGCGTTTCGACACGCGTTATGTTCTACCGACAACGATTGCGGTCAAAGAACTCGCCTATCTGGTAGCCGTCGCAGGTATAGTCATCAGCGCTCATGGCTCGGCGGACTGAACATTCTGGCCGTGAGACTTGGGACAAGGATTATCGAATCCGACCATCCTGATAACGACCAATGTGCGCCCAAAAACTGCCGGATTATCAACTGCAAACATGTTACTTTTACCCGTGTCACCGAACGATGGAGCTTCGCGGATAGAATCGATAACCCAGTGAACATCGAGGAATTGGTTGGCTGGTCAAAAGCGAGTTGGACCAGAGAGACGGCGTCGGGCCCAAAAGGTTCATCCTTTTTCACAGCTGATTTTTTCAATGTTATTTTTACCCTGGCCGTCGTGCGAGCGCCTCCCGTTATCCTTCACTGTCATCCACGGGGGTCACCTTAATCGCCCACTTCACGCCGAAATAATCCCTAGCCAGCGCGTTGGCGCGGCTGCGGATTTGGGCCTGGGTGCGGGGAACCAGGCGGGTTGAGGCACGACCGATGGGGGCGTGGCTACTTACGGCGATGATCGCGGTGCGGGTGCCGGGGCCGGCAGATATATTGAAGCGCAGCAATTTTGGCTCTTGGTTCACATCGCTGGGCGGCGGCGTCTGAGTATCGATCATCGTGAGCGGCCCAGACTAAAGGTCCAACCCGAGAATTTCGGCGAATCCCATGATGCGGAAGGTTGCAGGTAGCTCGGTTAACGGCGCGCGGGCATAGCCGTATGGCACTAGCACAAAGCGCACCCCGGCGGCGTGGGCGGTAGCGGCGTCGTTCTCGTTATCGCCAACCATGAGCGCTGCGGAGGGCGTCACCGCCATCTCGTCGAGCACGCCAAGTAAATGGCCCGGGTCGGGTTTACGCATGGGATACCGGTCGCCGGCGCCGACGATATCGAAGAATCTGGCAAGATCCAAATCCCGCAGCAGATTATCACTGGCGGTTTGTGGTTTGTTGGTACATAGCGCCAAGCGATGACCCCGGGCCTTCAGGGCCTCCAGGGTTTCGACCACCTCGGGATAGGGTTTGGTCAGGACCGAGGCATTTTCCTCGTAATCGGCGATGAAGTCGTTAGTGATCGCGGCAAGTGTCGCGCTGGCAAGTGCCGGGCCGCTGGCCTCGACGGCGCGCTCCATGAACCGCGGCACCCCGTCGCCGATGAACTGGCGGGTCTGGGCCAAGGTAATCTCGCCGCGACCGGCGCGCGACAAGGTTCGGTTGGCGGCGGCGTTCATGTCCGGTGCGCTATCAATCAAGGTGCCGTCTAGATCAAAGGCAATGGTGGTGGGAGATGTCATGAGAAATGCCCAGGTGTGAGTCGCAACCGCTAATCTGTCAGATATATTGATGGGCGTCATCCACCACGGCGGCTCTATGGTTTCTAGCTGTAAACCGGTGATTTGAACTCGAGCGGGTGGGGAGTAGAAGTTGCTGTCTCAATCGCGAATCGGTGGTGATGGCGAGACTTCCACAGAACGGTGGTTGCAAAGGACGTTGACGTGGCGAATACAGGTGGTGCGGCGCCGCCCGCGGGGACGCCCGTCTATATCCGTATCTTGGCTTGTTTTTTTGGGATCGCCCAGTGAAGTCAAACTCTTTGGTGGCACTGTCATCTTCGGTAGGAATTGTTTATTTCGGTGGCGTGGGTCGCTGTGGCATGGTCCCTGCGTTTCCATCATGACCCGTGAAACAGGCCTTGGATCAAATGCCTCATCCCATTGCCACGATCGTGCTCGCCGCCGGCAAGGGCACGCGCATGAACTCGGATCTTCCGAAAGTGCTGCACAAGATCGCCGGGCGTTCGATGATCGGCCATGTTTTGGCGGCGCTGGAACCGCTTGGCCCGGAGCGTCGCGTGGTGGTGATCTCACCCAACCAGAATGATGTTGCCAAGGCTGTGGCACCGGCGACCATCGCGGTTCAGCCGGAGGCGTTGGGCACCGGTGATGCGGCGCGCGCGGCGATGGTCGCGCTTGTAGGGTTTACTGGCACCGTGCTGGTGGCTTTCGGCGGCGATCCGATGTTCACAACCCGGACCTTGCGGCGTCTCGCAGAGGCGCGGGAGGTCGACAACCCGCCTGATGTGGTGGTGCTCGGCTTTCAGACTGACAATCCCGATCGCTATGGCCGCCTGTTGCAAGACTCCGAAGGGGGCCTTGAGGCTATCGTTGAGGCGTCCGAGGCCCATACAATTGACCGACCGGTGCGTCTGTACAACGCGGGGATCATGGCGATCGATGGTGCTAAGTTGTTTGGATTTATCGACGCGCTGAACACTGATAACGCTAAGGGTGAGTATTATCTGACCGACCTCCCGAGGATCGCGCAGGAGCGCGGCGGCTATGCAAGCGTGGTCGAGGCACCGGAGGTCGAGACCATGGGAGTTGATACCCGGGCTGATCTTGCCCGCGCCGAGGCGCTGATGCAGGCGCGCCTCAGAACAGCGGCCATGGAGGCCGGAGTGACCCTGGTGGCGCCGGAGACGGTGTTTTTCTCTCACGACACGGTCATCGGTCGAGATAGCATCGTGCACCCCAACGTTACTTTCGGGCTGGGTGTCTCGATCGGCACGGGGGTAGAAATCAAGAGCTTCTGCCATCTGGAGACCGCCAGCGTCGCCGATGCCGCCATCATCGGGCCCTATGCCCGACTTCGCCCTGGCGCCGAGATTGGTATTGGTGCCCATGTCGGTAATTTCGTCGAGATCAAGGCAGCCACGATCGGCGCTGGGGCCAAGGTCAATCATCTCTCCTATATCGGCGATACCACGGTGGGGGTGGGGGCGAATATCGGCGCCGGCACCATCACCTGTAACTATGATGGCTTCTCCAAGTTTCGCACCGAGATCGGCGCCGGTGCCTTCATTGGTTCCAATACCGCCCTGGTGGCGCCAATCTGCATCGGTGACGGTGCCATCATCGGCGCAGGCAGCACGATGACTAAGTCGGTCGAAGCCGATGCGCTGGCGGTGGTGCGCGGCGGGGCCGAGGTTGTTTCTGGCGGCGCGGCGCGGTTCCGCTCCAAACGCCGGAAGACCAGTCTGGGGGCCGAAAAGAACAAGAAGAGGGGCT
>JAPKDN010000374.1 GCA_028822575.1 Alphaproteobacteria bacterium
TCCGCTTGCCCCACTGCACCGTCTGCCCCCGCGTCTGGCGCGTGCGCACCGGTCGACGTCAGCGAGTCTCGCTATCGATGCGGGACGCGGCCGTCTCGTTCCGAAGCGAACTCTATACCCATGTCGTCGGCAAACCCCGTGAGGAGCATTGGGCCGATGTTTCGGGGTACTATCAGACCCGTGATAACCGTTGGATTCAGATGCATTGCCAGTACCCGCATCTGCGCGCCGGTGTCCTCAAGGTGCTGGGCTGTGACGATAACAAGGCCCAAGTGACGGCGGCGGTGGCGAAATGGGACGGCTTGGCGCTGGAGACCCGGTGCCGCGAGGATAGGCTTTGTGTCGCGTTGATCCGCTCGCCCGAGGAATGGGCCGAGCACCCACAAGCCAAGGCCGTCTCGGGTCTGCCGGTGTTTGAGATCATCAAGATCGGTGAGGCGCCGCCGGAACCCCTTCCCGAGGACACGGGCCGACCGCTGTCCGGGGTCAAGGTTCTGGACCTCACCAAGGTGCTCGCCGGGCCGGTCTGTGGGCGCACGCTGGCCTCCCATGGCGCCCAGGTGATTAGGATTGGCGCCAAGCATCTGCCGGTTCTGACGCCGCTGGCGATGGATACTGGCCTCGGCAAACGGTCGGCTTTCGTTGATCTGCGTGAGGCCGGCGAGCGCGAGATCCTGCGCGAGATGGCGCGGACCGCCGATGTTTTCGCCCAAGGCTATCGCCCTGGCACGATGTCCGGCTTTGGTCTGGGGCCGGAGGATCTTGCCTCGGTACGTCCCGGCATCGTCTATGTCAGCCTATCCGCCTATGGCCATGAGGGTCCTTGGAAGACCTGGCGCGGCTTCGATAGCCTGACCCAAAGTGCCAGCGGTATCTGCCACGAAGGGATGATGGCCGCTGGTACCGGTAAGCCGCATCCCCTGCCGTGTCAGGCATTGGACCATGGCGCGGGTTATCTCGCGGCCTTTGGTGCCATGATGGCCTTGAAGCGTCGGGCCGAGGAGGGTGGTTCCTGGATGGTGCGGGTCTCGCTTGCCCAGACAGGGCGCTGGATCGATGGGCTCGGCCGGATGGACGGGCTGCATCTATCCAATCCCAAGGAGGAGGCGATCATGGACCTCCTGGAAGTGCATGACTCGCCCTTTGGCAAAGTCAGCCACGTCAAATCGCCAGAGATCTTATCCGAAACCCCGGCGGGCTGGGACACTGGACCGGTACCGGTCGGGCATAACAAGGCGGCCTGGGTTTAATTTCCAAAATCGTCATCCCAGCACCTGTCCTCGCCAAGGCGAGGGAAGGCCGAGACGCTTTCCTCTGACGTATGCGTCGGCAATTAATTCGGTTAATTAACCAGGATCGCGGGCCTTGATGCCGGCGGAATGGATCCCGCCCTTCGGCGAGATGACGGGCGCCGGAGATGTGCCTGCGACGCCTCAAATAATCTCGAAATACCGCTGCATCTCCCAGTCCGTCACGTGCCGGCGGAACTCGCGTTCCTCCCACTCGCGGGTGGCGGCGTAGTGGTCGACGAAGGCATCGCCGAATAAGGAGCGGCCGGCCTTGGACTTCTTCAGGCGCTGGGCTGCTTCCCAAAGCGTGCGGGGCAGCTCCAGGCGGCGCGGGAAGGTCTTGTCATAGGCACTGCCGACCACTGGGGCTGTCGGCTCGATCTTGTTCTCGATCCCCCAGAGACCGGAGCCCAACGCGGCCGCTAAGCCCAGATACGGATTGGCGTCGGCCGCCGCGACTCGGTATTCCACACGCTGTGATTTGGCCGAGCCCGGAATGACCCGAAGCGCGCAGGTCCGGTTCTCAACCCCCCAGGTCGACTCCGTCGGCGCCCAAAAGCCCGGGATCATCCTCGTATAGGAATTGACCGTGGGCGAGACCATCGCCAGAAATTCTGGCATCAAGGCCTGCTGACCGCCGACGAACCAGCGCATGGCGTCGCTCATCCCATGCTCCTTGGACGGATCATGAAACGCCGTGGTGCCGTCCTTGTTCTTTAAGGAGAGATGCAGATGCCCGGACTGCCCCGGCCAGTCCATCGACCATTTCGCCATGAAGGTGGCCATCAGATCATTGCGCTGGGCGAAGATCTTGGTGAAGGTCTTGAACAGGATGGCCTTGTCGGCGGCGGCCATGATGTCGTCGACCCCGATCGCCGCCTCCAGCACCCCTGGCCCGGTCTCGGTGTGGTAGCCCTCGATCGGGAAATCCATCAGCTCGCACATCTCCAGGAAGGTGGCGTGGAAGTCCGAATGGACGGAGTTGCGGATCATTGAATAGCCAAAGAATCCAGGGCTGAGCGGTGTCATATTGCGATAGTTCTTGGCCCGGGCGGATTCAGGCGTTTCCTGGAACAGGAAGAACTCGAACTCCGCCGCAGCCGAAACGTCGAAGCCCATGGCCGATGCCTTTTCTACGGTGCGCCTGAGTGTCCCACGCGGACAGAGCGCCTCCGCCGCGCCGTCGAACTCGGCGAGGAAGAACAGCATGTCATCTTCCCAGGGAATGTCCCGGCAAGTCTCGGGCACCAGCCGCACCGATGCGTCCGGATAACCCGTGTGCCAGCCGGTATAGGTGACGTTGTCATAAAGTTGGTCCTGGGAATCCCAGCCGAGGACAACGTCGCAAAACCCAAAGCCCGACTTGAAGGCCGAGTCCAGTTTGTCCCGGGCCATATATTTGCCACGAAGGATGCCATCGAGATCGGTGACCGCGACCTTGGCGTGGCTGAGTTGGCGTTCGTCGACAAGGGCCATGCCCTCGGCGGCGGTTTTTATGTCTCGTGCTTCCATGGCGGCGCTCCCGGCGACTCTGAGCGAGTATCGTAGGCAGGGCGATGGGAGAGGGGAAGGCGAAGATTAAAACCGCAAGCTCATGGATCCCGGCGACCCACGCGTTCCAACAGAATCGTTATCGCGTACCCGAAAACCAATCCCCAGAACGCGGCGCCGATATTCAGGATCTGCACCCCGCTTACGGTCACGAGGAATGCCACCAGGGCACCCATTGGGGCCTTGCCGCTGAACGCGGCGCTGAACGAAGTGTTCAGGACTGGCAGCATGGCGAGCCCTCCTAGCACCGCGATAAAGGTCAATGGTAAGCCGGAGGCGACCGCCGTGGTCAGTGGCGCGAACAGCCCGAACAATCCAATCAGCACCCCGAAGACGACGCCACCGGCCCAGCGCGCCGCCGGCGGCCTGGCGCCAACCAGGACCGCGTTGACCGGCCCGGTGACGCAAGCCGGCACAGATCCGAACGCCCCCATTGCCAGCGTGCCATAGCCACAGGCGACCGTCAGCGCATTGATCGGTGGCTTGTGCCCGGCCTGGCGAAGCACGGTAAATCCTTGGAGGTTTTGGATCGCGATTACTGAGATCAAAAGCGGCGGCACCAGCTCAACCATGCCAGCCACACTAAAGGTCACGGCACGCATTTCAGGGCGGGCAATCCAGTCGCCGCCAAGCTCGGCGCTATTGAACGCGCCGGTGAAGATTACTGCCAGCACACCGGTGACGAGGGCGCCGAGCATCGGCGGGAATTGCTTGGCGATCGGGGGTGTCGCCGCGACCAAGACGAAACCGGCGATTGTGGCGCCGGCGATGATCGGCGCGTCGGCGAAGCTGGTGACCATGCCGCGCCCGATGGGCAGAAAGATACCGGCCACCATCCCCATGACCACGGGGACTGGGACCCGCTCTGTCAACCAGCCGATCCAGCCGGACAGGCCTAGAAAGGTCATAATCACGCCGCAGACCAGATAGGCGCCAACCGCTTCGGAGAAGGAAAGGTGGTCGACCGCCGCCAGCAGCATGGCGGTGCCGGGGATCGACCAGGCAAGGCCAATGGGCTGGCGATAGGCATAACTGAAAACGATGCTGAGGACGCCGCCGATGGCATAGCCGGCGAAGATCCAGCCGATCACTTCGTCAGTGGTCAGCCCGGCGGCCTGCGCCACGGTCAGCAACAACGCCAGAGGCCCGGTGGTCGCGAACAACATTCCCACGGTGCCGGCGGTGATGGTCTGCCGGTCCAGCGCTTGCCAGAATGTCGGAAAACCGCGCGGCAGCGGCGAGGGGCGTTCGAGGACCAAGGGGCAAACCTGATGACTGATGATGGGAGCCAGAGTGTTTCAGAGGTGATGGCGGTGGTCCATGGTGGAGACCGTTGGTTTGTCACGGTGCTCGTCTCCGTTATCGTTACCCTCCGAACAACGCCCGTACCTCGGCCATGTGATCCTCAGAGAAATTG
>JAPKDN010000375.1 GCA_028822575.1 Alphaproteobacteria bacterium
TTCCTTATCGGACGATTGCTCCGAAAGGGTGTAGATCGAAGCGCCGCGCAAGCGTTTGTCGGCGATCGAATCCGCATGGATAGAGATGAACAAATCCGCGTCCGCCGACCGCGATACAGCCACCCTTTCTCTTAATCGCAAGAACCGGTCGTCATCCCTGGTTAGCACTACATCGTAGCGTCCGGTTTTTTCCAGAACGCGTTTCAAGGTCTTGGCGGCGGCCAGGACAACGGTCTTCTCATAGGTACCCGACGCAGCAATAGCCCCCGGATCCACGCCACCATGACCGGGATCGAGAACAATCACTTTTCGCGCCCTGGCGGAGGTCGACGAACGCGGTTTCGGCCGGAGCGAAATCTTCGGACGGGGTACTTGTCTGCGCGCCACCATCCATTTTTTTTTCGAATCCTTCGAGGCCGCGAGAAACGTCGTGCGCCCCACCTTCCGCAAATCGATGACCAAACGGTGCCCTTTCGACGCCTCCGGCGGCAGCAAGAACGCACGGCTGACAACCCTTGGTTCCAGAAGGTCGATCACGACCCTTGATGTCCCGGGCTCGAACAGGCCGAACCGGTACCCGGCGACACCTCCGGTCTGAATAGACTTGCTATTGGCGGGAAGCTTGAACCGAACTTCCGGGAGATCGAGAACCACGCGGTACGGGTTGGCGAGCACCAATGTACTAAACCGGACCGGGGCATCCATGTCCATGACCAAGCGCGTCTTCTCGCCATGCACCCCAATCCGAAGGTCATGGATCGTCGTATTGATCGAGGATGGCTTGGTCGCCGCTGACGTGTTCCCTCCGACATTCGCGGATTGGGCAACCGCGACGTTCAAGCGAATCCCCAAGCCCAAGGAAAACACACACATAGCCAACGCCGCAATCAGCCACCGTGGCGAGAACAATCCACCCATTGTCGAAGCAAGGCGAGGTCGCATGATCGCCACCGTCCTATTTTTTATCTTCAAAACACCTCGATCTTAATTAACCAAGAACACATTTAATTCATTGAATCAAGATATTGTAGCAGTTGGTTCGTGCGAACTATGAAATGCAATGTGAAATTTTGAATTTACTAACCGTCCTGACCCGCGGCATTCCCGAATTTAAGGAAAGCATTGTTCAAGCGAGCGAAAATCGTTATATTCACCATGTACCGAACCAGCCGGCTCGGCACATTTCGGATTTTGATCCAAATTCTGTAAAATCACGACTTCCCAGAGAAGCCTGAAACCGATCTGTGAACCTAAGGACGAGGTCCTGACGTGACGCGCGCAAGTGACAACGCAATCGACTGGCCGAACCTCTCCACTTTAAGTGGAAGTTGGGGGGTCGCCGCGATCGCGTTGCATAATACTCCCCACCGACCGGGGCGCGGCCACGACACGAGTTTCCGCCATGAAGGACGGCTTACCAGCTCTGATCGGCGCTCAACATCCAACATTACGCCTGCGTCTTGGTCCACGCATACGGCTCAACGCGCGACAGCCATTTGGCGTCGCGGCGCGCCGATGTCTCGACCACGCAACGTTACGGGCGTTCCGGAGTTTATATTAAATGACCAAGCGCATGCTTATCGATGCCACCCAGCAGGAAGAGACACGGGTGGTTCTGACAAGTGGGAACCGAGTCGAAGACTTTGACTTCGAGACCGCGAATCGCAGGCAACTTAAGGGCAATATCTATCTGGCTCGAGTAACCCGGGTCGAGCCCTCGCTGCAGGCCGCCTTCGTCGAATACGGCGGTAATCGTCATGGATTTTTGGCATTCAGCGAAATCCATCCGGACTATTACCGCATCCCAATGGAAGATCGCGAAGCCCTACTCGCCGAGCAACTAGCGCATGCAGATAACGATCTGGATGACGACCCGGATGATACGTCGGACGACGACAATCCCGATGCCGATGACGCCCGGGACAGCGATGATGGAGAGGAAGACCGCAGCGAGGCAAACGACGAACAATCCGAGCCGGAAGAAAGGGACGGCGGTGACGCTGATTCGACCACCGAACCCGGCACAGACGAAACACAAGACCGTGACAACGCTTCCAACGGCACGAACGACGCAGCGTCGACCGATGATGATAAAAAAGAGCAACAAGCCAATGTCGAGGCTGGCCCAAGGCGGCGCTCTCGTACCGAGCGCCCATCAGGACGCCCCTCGCATCGCCGCTATCGGATCCAGGAGGTCGTCACCCGACGCCAAATTATTTTGATCCAGGTTGTGAAGGAAGAGCGCGGCAACAAGGGCGCGGCGCTGACAACTTTCCTATCTCTGGCCGGTCGATATTGCGTGCTCATGCCAAACACCCCGCGCGGTGGTGGTGTCAGCCGAAAGATCACCAACGCGGTTGATCGCAAGCGGCTGAAGCAAGTCGTCGCAGGTCTCGAGGTCCCCGAGGACATGGCGGTCATCGTCCGCACCGCCGGCAGCCAACGAACCAAGACCGAGATCAAGCGGGATTACGAATACCTGCTTCGGCTTTGGGATCAGATCCGTGAGTTGACCCTGGAATCCTCCGCGCCGTGCTTGGTGCACGAGGAAGCCAACCTGATTAAACGATCTATTCGCGACCTTTATACCCGTGATATCGACGAAGTTCTGGTCGAAGGTGAAGAAGGGTATAGGATCGCAAAAAGCTTCATGAAGATGTTGGTTCCGAGTCATGCTCGGCGCGTACAACCCTTCAGTAATGGTGGAGTTCCCCTTTTCCACCATTTCCAGGTAGAGAGCCAACTTGACGGCATTCATTCCTCGACGGTTCAATTGCGTTCCGGTGGTTATATCGTCCTCAACCAGACGGAAGCCTTGGTCGCGATCGATGTCAATTCCGGTCGCTCGACCCGGGAGCGTAATATCGAGGAAACGGCCCTCAAGACCAATTTGGAAGCGGCCGAGGAGGTCGCCAGGCAATTGCGTCTACGCGATCTCGCCGGGCTGATCGTGATCGACTACATCGACATGGATGAGTCGCGTAATCAGCACGCGGTCGAACGGAAGATGAAAGATGTGGTCAAGGACGACCGCGCGCGCATTCAGCTCGGTCGGATCAGTCAGTTCGGTTTGATGGAATTGTCCCGCCAACGCCTTCGGCCCAGTGTAACCGAAGCCAGCACGCAACCCTGTCCTCATTGCGAGGGAACCGGGCGGGTGCGGTCGATCGATTCCGCAGCATTACAGGTCTTGCGCAATATCGAGGATGAAGGGCTCAAACAGCGAGCCTCTGAAATCATCGTGCACGTTCCTTCGGCGATTGGGTTTTACATACTCAATAATAAGCGCGATGTGCTGGTCTTGACAGAAAAACGCTATGCCTTCCGCGTTACCTTGCAGCCAGATGACGCACTTATCGCGCCGGAGCATCGTATCGAGAGATTAGGCGCCAAGACTGCGAGTGAGCGCAATGCCGTTTTAAACGCAATTGGAGCGAACGCGGCGGCGGTGATCGAGGATGTCGAAGAAGACGAGATCGAAACCACAGAAATCGAGGAGGAAGATACCGAACGAGAGCGTCGGCCCCGGCGACGGCGGCGGCGCAACGACAGAGGTCGCGCCGAGGAGACAGAAATCGCGCAAACTAGCCTGTCAGATGACGAAACCTCCCAAGAGGTGGGCGACAGTGATCAAAGTGATCAAAACACCGATGACGATGATTCTAACGAAGACGACGACGGTAACAAGCGGCGGCGGCGAAGAGGTAAGCGCGGCGGTCGGCGGCGGGTCCGGCGTGTTCCCGATGAGGATGGGGTGGAAATCACGACTGATAGCGCGACCACCGCTGGCGAGAATGGCGCATCGCCCGATACGGCGGTGAACGTCTCTGGATCAACCGATGACGTGGCGGACACGCTCGACGCTACCGAAGAGGCGAAGCCCACTGCATCGTCCGAAGACGAGCCGGCCGAGGAAAACAAACCGGAAACGACCGCCGAACAAGCCCAAGAGCCGGAAGCGCCTCGAAAACGCACGCCGCGTGCGCGACGCCCCCGGCGTCGGCCGGAGCCGGTGGAACAATCCACGGAACCAGCACTTGCGCAGCCTAAAGAGACCAGTAACGGCGAAACGCCGGCGCGTGTTGAACAAGCCGCCACCGTATCTCCCGAACACGTGATCGACGAAGGTTTGGTTACGGCGGTCGCGGTTGAGGCCGAAAGCTCCAACGCCCCCGCTCCTGCTTTGGAGATCACCGCGGCGGAGGCATCATCAATCAATAAAGTCTCTGACAGATTGTTGGATGAAATTAAGAA
>JAPKDN010000376.1 GCA_028822575.1 Alphaproteobacteria bacterium
CGAGTACTGGCAGGCGTTGACCGACGAATTTGATGCCCGTGACCATCACGGTCGCGAAGAGTCCGCCGACAATTAACCAAACCGATCCTCGGGCGTTGCCCGAGAGGCCATCCCATGTTGCGATAAGCCGTTGACGCCGCGTGTTGATCACTCGGTGGCTCTCTGAAAGTCGTCTAGCATCACTAGTTGGCCGATCGTTCAAGAGGATGTTATTGGAGCGTCAAGTCTTGCATGGAATGGGATGACTGGAATGAGAAATATCAACGGCATGGTGGCGTGGGTGACCGGCGCCGGGACGGGGATTGGGGAAGGGGCGGCTGTTGCCCTGGGTCGTGAAGGTGCAAAAGTCGTGCTGACGGGGCGTCGCGTAAGTTTGCTGGAAGGCGTTGCTGAGAAGATCAAGGCCATAGGTGGTTCTGCCGAGGTAGCCCAAGGAGATGCCACGGACCGGGAAGGAATGCGCGCCATGGCTGCGGATATTCATGCCCGATATGGCCGACTCGACCTCTTGTTCAACAACCACGGGGTTAATGTCACCGACCGTTCTTGGGCCGGCGGCAACCTAGAGGGCTGGGACGAGGTCATCGATGTCAACGTCAAGGGGGCCTATAACTGTGCTGATGCCGCTTTACGAGTTATGCGCGGTCAGCACGAGGGCACGATTATCACGACGTCCTCTAAGGCCGGTGTAAACTATTCGTCCAGGGCTGGCGTCGCCTATGGCGCTTCCAAGCACGCAGTGATGGCGCTCAATCAATTAATTAATATGGAAGAAGGCAATAACGGGATCCGCGCCTGCGTGCTGTGCCCTGGCGAGGTTGAAACTCCGATCCTAGATTATCGTCCCATAGAGGTGCCTCAAGAGGAACGCGCCAAGCTCATCCAATCCGAGGATATGGGCGAGATTGTTGTCTTTATTATGAAGCTTCCGGGCAGGGTCACGTTGAATGAAATGGTCATCAGTCCGACCCATACCCGCAAACTGCAACCGGGCGAGGGTTGATGCGCGCGATCATTCCCGAAGCGGAGGCGGATCCCGAAGGTTGGCTCGCCGATATCGCCAGCCGGGCGGAGAGGCGGGAAACGCTATCCGCTGCTGGCACCATGGTTTGGCGTGTCTGGGGTCAGGGTAAGCCCTTGGTGCTGCTGCATGGCGGCCACGGCGCCTGGAATCATTGGTGTCGAAACGTTGAGCCCCTGGTAGCAGCTGGTTTTCGCGTCATCGTTGCTGATCTGCCGGGGCTGGGTGATAGCGCTGACCCCGGGCCGCCCTATACTGCGGACACCCTCGCCGAGACTGTTCACTACGGGATCAAAAACCTTGTCGAGGCAGACGAACTTGTTCACCTCGCCGGCTTCTCGTTCGGCTCGGTGATCGGTGCGGCGGTCGCAGAATTGCTTGGCCCCAATCTTGGAAGTTTTAATGTCGTCGGCGCCGCCGGCTTCGGCCCGCGCGAGCGTGGACCCGATCAGATGATCAAGATCTATCCGGAAATGAAACCGGATGAGTTGCGGGATGCCGCCGCGAACAACATGGCCTGGCTGATGCTCGGCGACCCGGAGAATGTCGGGGAATTGGCGATCCATATTCAACGGACCAATTCCTTGCGGGCCCGGACCCTGTCGCGGCCTATCTCGATGACCATGCGCCTCATCGAGGCGTTGCCGAATATTTTGGGGCCAGTCAACGCTATATGGGGTGATTTGGATCGCACGACAATAGGGGCACTGGGGATGCGGATCGACATGTTACGCGATGAACGCCCTGAAGCACGGGTCGAGGTCCTGGAGGGCATCGGTCACTGGGTCCAATTCGAGGCGGCGGATCGCTACAACGAACTGCTGGTGGAGATGATCCGAGGGTAACCCGCGTAGGCCTAATTTAGATCATTCTGTACTGTCATTCGCCGAATTGACTTTTATCCGGTGATGCCGCGTCCGTTATTGTTCAGTTTGCAGACCAGCCAGTCAGGCTTGAGGGGATTACTGAACCAAGGCTCGGCCCAGCCTTTTTCGAGGGAGGTCCGGATAAGACGTGGACTGATGATTTGGCCTTGTCTGTCGATAAGCGCGAGCTTGCCGCCGGGTTGACTGCGGCCTCGCCGCAGCCAGGCGCGTTGGGTTGTCGAGGGGCCGCCTTTGGGCGTGTTGTTGGATGCTTTCGTCGGCGTGCTGGCGGTGTCTCCATCATCGTCGTTCAACGCGGGAGGCGGTTCTAATCTACGTATGCCGCGATCCTAACCGAGTGGTCGTTGCTGTCAAACCTCCATGGAAGGCACCTTCGGAACGCTACCCCTCTGGTGAGTTTGGCGCTATTGTTCGCCCCTATTTACCCATGCCCGCGCCGACATTTCCGGAAATCCTAAATCATGACCGACCGCAATAGTCAGCTGACACTCGCCTTCTCCAGTGGTGGGCACGCGTTTTCTCATTTTTTCATGTTGATCTACCCCACTGTGGTTCTGGCGATGGAGACTGAATTTTCGGCTCCTTATCATCAACTCATCGCCTTGATGCTGGTTGGCAATATTTTGTTCGGCGCCGCCGCGCTCCCCGCGGGATACCTGGGCGATAAATGGAGCGCCTCTCGGATGATGGTGCTGTTTTTCGCCGGGACCGGCGTCGGCTCGATCCTCACCGGCCTTGCCAAAACTCAATTTGAGATTGCGGCCGGTCTGGCTCTCGTAGGCCTATTTGGTTCGATCTATCATCCCGTGGGTATCGCTTGGGTGGTGCGGAGGGTCGCCAACCGAGGTAGGGCGCTTGGCTGGAACGGTGTATTTGGCAGTCTTGGTGTTGGCTTGGCACCGTTATTGGCAAGTGGGCTCACGGATTTTTGGTCATGGCGCGCTGCGTTTATCCTACCGGGTGTGATCAGTATAGGGGTTGGCCTGGGACTGTGGGCGCTGATTGCCTCGGGCCGGGTCGTCGATGACAAGTTTCAGGCAGCTGTTACGCCGCGCGAGGCCAGTAAAGGCGATATGCGTCGAGGGGCATTGCTGCTGTTGATAACCGTGTCCTGTACCGGATTGATCTATCAGGCGACGTCCTTCGCCATGCCGAAGATGTTCGAGATCCGACTTTCTGGATATCTTGGTGACGGCTTGTTGGGTATAGGCGCCTTTGTTTCAGCGGTCTATTTCTTGTCCGGTGCGACGCAGTTGGTCGGCGGTTGGCTGGCCGATCGGTTTGAGCTCAAGCGGGTTTACCTGACCTGCTGGGTTCTCCAGATACCGCTTTTGCTTATTGTGGCGAGCCTTGATACCGCGTTGCTGCTGCCCGTGGTCGCCGCCATGGTGGTGTCAAACACGATTGGTTCGCCTTCCGAGAACAGCCTGTTCGCGCGGTATTCGCCGCCGAAATGGCGTTCCACGGCTTTTGGGGTGAAATTCGTGCTTACCTTGGGCGTGGCGGCGGCGGCGATCCCCTTGATTGCCTGGATTCACAGGGAAACGGGCGGCTTTGTAATGCTGTTCGTGGTGCTGGCGGGTTGCGCGGTTGTGGCGGCGTTGGCGACGACGATGTTGCCGGGTAAAAGCGATGACGGCGCGGTGGTCGTTGACGCGAAGGATACCCAACCGGCGGAATAAGCCGGATTGGTGGCGCTTGTGGCCCGGTTTTCCGATCAACTGGTTCTGGCGGCGTAACGTTCGGCTTCCTGAGCGGCGCGGAACAAAGCTTTGGCCTTGTTCACGGATTCCTGATATTCAGACTCGGGGTCACTGTCGGCGACGACACCGCTACCGGCCTGCACATACATGGTCCCGTCCTTTACCAGCGCGGTTCTAAGGGCGATGCAGGTATCCATAGTCCCGTTCGCGCTGAAATAGCCGACGGCGCCCGCATATACGCCGCGCCGAGAATGCTCCAATTCATCAATGATCTCCATCGCCCGAACCTTTGGCGCGCCGGAGACGGTACCCGCTGGAAATCCGGCGGCCAGTGCATCCAGTGCATCCAGTCCGTCTTGGATATCACCCTCTACATGGGAGGCGATGTGCATGACATGAGAGTAATATTCGATGACGAACTGCTCGACCACATCAACAGTGCCGACCTTACTGACCCGTCCGACATCATTTCGACCGAGATCGAGAAGCATGAGATGCTCGGCGCGTTCCTTCGGGTCTCCCAACAGTTCCTCGGAAAGCGCGCGGTCTTCCTCGGCGTTGGTGCCGCGTCGGCGGGTGCCGGCCAGAGGACGTAGAGTGACACGGCCATCCCGCAGGGTGACCAGAATTTCTGGACTGGAGC
>JAPKDN010000377.1 GCA_028822575.1 Alphaproteobacteria bacterium
CGGTGATGGTGGTCGGCTCACTCTGGAGTTTGATGACCACAAGCTGCTCCCTTTGCTTTTTGGAGAGCATGACCGCAATTTGGCGCGGATCGAGCAGAAGTTGAAGGTATCACTCGCGTGTTTCGGAAACACTGTCGAGATTTCCGGAAACAACGAATCCACGCCGGCCGCCCGCGCCACGCTGGAAGCGTTGTATCGACGCCTCGAGAAAGACAAGGGCAAGGACATGATGGACCTTGGGACCGTCGACGCTGCTGTTGCCTTCGCGTTAAACAGCCCGGCTTCCAGTGAGGGCCCGGACCTGTCAAAGTTTGCGGATACAACGTCGAACCTGGACACCTGGAAACGACCTGTCGTACCCCGGTCTCCAAACCAACATGCCTACATACGGGATCTTGTCGAGACCGAACTGGTTTTCGGATTGGGCCCGGCTGGGACGGGAAAAACCTATCTCGCGGTCGCCATGGCGGTCAGCATGCTGAAACGCAGAAAGGTCGATCGGATCATCCTTTCGCGCCCCGCGGTGGAAGCGGGAGAACGCCTTGGGTTTTTACCGGGAGATATGAAAGATAAGGTCGACCCCTATCTGCGCCCGCTATACGATGCGTTATACGACATGATGCCTGGCGAACAAGTCGAACGGCTTTTAACAAGCGGTGAAATTGAAATCGCCCCTCTGGCTTTCATGCGAGGGCGCACGCTGGCGAATGCATTTGCCATTCTCGACGAGGCCCAAAATACAACGCCCACGCAAATGAAGATGTTTCTTACCCGTCTGGGAGAAAATGCCCGGATGTGCGTAACCGGAGATCTGTCGCAAGTCGATCTCCCTTTTGGCACAAAGTCGGGACTGCGGGACTCGTTGGAGGTTCTTCGAGGCATCCCGGAAGTTGGTATCACTGAGTTCTCCGCCGCCGATATCGTGCGCCACCCATTGGTTACCCGAATCGTAAACGCCTACAGCGAACGCGATCGCCATTTGATTGACAAAGGTACTGCCGGATGAGGGGGCTAGGGCCTATGTCGAACGACGCGGAATCTGGAAGTAGTTGTGGGACCGCCGCCAACGACGATTTGGTGGTTGTCTCGGTCACCGATGATGTCTGGCTCGAAACATGTCCAAGTATCGAGAGGATAACCCGGAACGCGGCTAGCGTGGTTCGCGCTCACCCGGCGTCAGGATGTGGGGTGGACGTCGGAGAGATTACGGTGGCCCTGTCCAACGATGCGATGGTACGTCGGCTGAACCTTGATTACCGAGGCATGGACAAACCAACTAATGTCCTCTCCTTCAATGCATTGCCCTCCACGGCGCCGGGAATAGTTGCCCCTCTTGGTGACATCGTTCTTGGGTTTGAGACCGTATGCCGCGAGTCTGGCGACTTCCAACGCCCTCTAGAACATCATGTTCAACATTTAGTGGTCCATGGGTGCCTGCATTTACTCGGGCACGATCATGAAACCAAGGTGGAGGCTGAAGCCATGGAGGCCCTGGAGACGGAAATTTTGGGGGTTATCGGCGTTCCGGATCCCTACACGTGCGAACCCTTGGCTTTCGCTGCTGTCGGCCCTGGAGAAACATCATGAGCAGCGCTGGTCTTTCCCGCCGCGTCGCAAACGTGGGCGTAGGGAAGACCGATCCGTCCTTGGCTGGTGGCCAAAGGCAATCTAGCGAAGCACACAAACCGGGCACTGATGATGCTGGCGGCCTGGTTGCCGCCTTCAAACGAGCCATGCGCGCGATCGGGCTGCTGCCGAATGGCCACACCATGCGCAACACGCTCGAGGAGTTGATCGAGGATGAGGAGGTCGACGCGGTCGAGATCGATAGCCATGAGAGGACGTTAATCCGCAACGTCCTGGGGCTGCGTGATATCTCGGCCCGGGACGTCATGGTTCCTCGTGCCGATATCGTGGCCGTTGACGCCGAGACAACGATCCAGGACCTAGTCTCGCAAATGATCGAGGCCGCTCATTCTAGGCTCCCAGTTTATCGCGAGACCTTGGATGACACGATCGGCTTGGTCCATATCAAGGACGTTCTCGGTCGCCTCGCCTCGGCCCAACCGACCACGGTGCCCGACCTTGTGCGAGAGGCCTTGTTTGTTTCTCCGACGATCCGGGCACTCGATCTGCTACAGGAGATGCGGTTGAACCGCCGGCATCTCGCCCTTGTGGTCGACGAATTCGGAGGGATCGACGGGCTCATCACCATAGAGGATTTGGTGGAGGAAATTGTCGGGGAAATCATAGATGAGCACGATGTCGAGGAGGGCCCGAAAATCGTTGCCGAGAGCGATGGCACCGCCGTTGCGGACGCGCGCGCGACCGTGGAAGAGGTCGAATCGCTTTTTGGCCTGCTGTTAAGCGATACCGAACGCGAGGAAGTCGACACGGTCGCTGGCTTGATCTTTGCCGTCACCGGCCGGATCGCGAAGCGGGGCGAAATCATACGCCACGAGAGTGGGGTGGAGTTTGAGATTATCGACGCCGATCCCAGACGGTTGAAAACAGTTCGCGTGCGTCGTCCAACGGACCCGTCGGACGACGTTGCCCCCTGACGTGGCGACCAATCAGGATTCGGCGTCGAGCGCGGTCCTGGATACCGGTGGTTTTGGAAAACTGACCCGGTTCATAAGTGTTCTCTCTGCCGCCAAGAGGTGGAAGGGAACTCTGATCACCATTCTGTTGGGAGCCTTGGCGGCGAGCGCGTTGCCGCCAGTTTATTTTTTTCCGGGCATATTAAGCTTTGCCGTCTTGGCATGGCGGATGGAAGGCGATATCAGCCCCGCCCGTGCGGCTTGGCTGGGTTGGCTCTTTGGTTTTGGCTATCACCTCGTTGGCCTGTATTGGATTTCCAACGCACTCCTCGTGGAAAGCGATCGCTTCGCGGTATTCGTCCCCCTGGCGGCGGTTGGCCTGCCCATGGCGTTGGCGTTATTTCCGGCGGCTGCGATGGCGATTGTGCCAAATATCGCCGGGCCGGGATGGACGCGCTCGCTCGCGATGGCGGGGTTGTGGAGCCTGGCTGAGTTTGCACGCGGTCATCTATTTACCGGGTTTCCCTGGAATCTACCGGCCTACGTGCTCTCATTCTCCGATGAAATGAGTCAGGCCGCGGCGGTTTTCGGCGCCTACGGTCTCAGCCTTCTCGTCCTCCTCGTGGCCATCGGCCCGGCCCTGATCATCGGCCCTGGGCGTGGGTGGAGGAAGGCCAGTGGGTGGTTGGGAGTGTTATGCCTCGCCCTGCCGATATTTGCATGGGCGGGGGGCGGCTCGCGGCTCGCCTCAATCGACCAGGGAGTCGACGAGAGCGTTATTATTCGCGTGGTACAGGGGAATATTGCTCAAAAAGATAAATGGAAGCCCCAGCTTCGCGAGCGCCATATCTCCCACTATCTCCAACTCAGCCAACGGAACACGGCGACCCTTGGAGGGCCCAGCCTTCCTGAGAAATATACCCCGACCGTTATTATCTGGCCTGAGACTGCCGTCCCCGGCTTTCTCACGCAACGCCAAGATCTTAGGCACGCGCTCGCGACCGTGGTTCCCCAGGGCGGAACTTTGGTTACTGGCGCGCCGTCGGTCACGGATTCAACGCTGCGACAGATACATAATTCCCTGGTCGGCATTGGCGCCGATGGATCGGTGAACGCGCGTTACGACAAGGCCCATCTCGTACCTTTTGGCGAGTATGTCCCCTTACGGGCATGGATTTCCCTGCCTCGGATTGCCCAATCCTTCACCGACTTCACTCCCGGCGTTAACCGCGCGCCGATAACAATCCAGGGATTGGGCTTGGTTAGCCCCTTGATCTGTTATGAAATTATCTTCCCGGGAGAAGTTATCGCTGACGGCGGAGCCATTCGACCGCGAGCGCTTCTGAATCTCACTAACGATGCCTGGTATGGGCACAGTTCTGGTCCCTACCAGCATCTGGCGATTTCACGAATGCGCGCGATTGAAGAAGGTATTCCGCTCATCAGGGCTGCGAACACCGGAATTTCTGGAATTTACGACGCTTATGGACGTGCGCGGGTTCAACTCGGCCTTGGTAGATCGGGGGTCGTGGATGCTTATTTGCCATTTTCTATAAAAGAGAAAACTATTTATTCTAATAATAAAGAACAATGGTATTTAATAATGCTTTTAATATTATTTTCTTGTTTAATTTTAAAGAAAATATTATTAAGATATTAAATATTTTTGCATAAAATATTAAAAAAATTTAATTGTATGCAAAGGTAGACTA